>NZ_JAUBOX010000015.1:0-120751 GCF_036700445.1 Microcoleus sp. T3_B1 | reverse complement strand
TAAGCCGGATGTGCCCAAAGGTACAAGTCCGGTTTTGAGGGGAGGGGGTTACAGCGATGTAATCCCTTTACCCGACTTCTTCATGAGGACTTAGAAGTCATAAAACTCTGCAAGTTGGAAATTGAGAAGTGGTTAAGTGGCATTGGGTTAGAATTAAAACCAAGCAAGACAAGATTAGCCCACACCCTGAATAAATTAGAGGATGAAGAACCCGGATTCGATTTCCTAGGGTTCAACATCAGGCAATTCCCAGTCGGAAAACACAATTCAGGAAAAAGAAGTAGGGGCGGATTATTAGGTTTTAAGACTATTATCACCCCCAGCAAGGAAAGTCAGAAAAGACACTACAGAAAAGTTGCAGAAGTAATAAATAAATCGCGAGGATTAAACCAAGCGACTTTAATTAAGAAAATCAATCCTATCATAAGGGGTTGGTGTAAATACTTCTCAACTGTCGTCAGCCAAAGAGTATTTGATAGGCTGAAGAATCTAGTATATTGGAAGCTCATGAAATGGGGTCGCCATCGTCATAGCAATAAAAGCAAAAAGTGGATAAGCCGCAAATACTTTAAAACCGTAGAAAGCAATAACTGGGTGTTCGCAACCGGAGAGGGTAACAATCCTCTAATGCTAATACAACATAGCTCCACCGAAATAAAGCGCTATGTAAAAGTAAAAGGGATGGCATCACCCTATGACGGGGACTGGATGTATTGGAGTTCAAGAATGGGAGTACACCCCGAAATACCCGTAAGAGTGGCTAAATTACTCAAGCGACAAAAAGGGAAATGCGCTCACTGCGATAACTACTTCAAAGATGGAGATTCGATAGAAGTTGACCACATCATCCCCAAATCGAAAGGTGGAAGGGAATCGTATGATAATTGGCAACTACTTCATCGACATTGCCATGACACAAAGACTGCCAATGATGGTAGTCTCGGTAACAAATCTAGCTGCAAAAGTGCTAAACCTAAGCCACCAGTGGAACCAAGCCTTTGGGTTTGGGAAAACGATATGTTGGTAATGACGTACTGATGACAACAGCCGTTTTATTGAGGAGCGGAATGATGGGAAACTATCACGTTCCGTTTTGGAGAGCAGTGAAGGAGGCGACTCCTTCACTGACTTTAATCATAGAACGTTGGTTTGAAGGTATTTTTGTACCGGAACGTTCTGAGAAGGCGGTGAGTTCCACCGCATCAGCACGGGCGAGAGTAGACAAACCCGACAACAGTCATGTTGTCGCTACTGTGAAACAGGAAGTTAACACCAAAATCACCCATGTCTAGCTATGTAGAGATTTGGGTAGCTATGGGTAAGTTTAGTGGAACGGATGTCGCGATTAAGATATTGGGTCGTGCTATTTTGTAAAGGATAGAGAAAAATAGTTAGCATGGAGTTGTATGTCTCACTTTTGCGCCGTGAAACTTTACCTACTCTGCCCAAGCTGTGGTTCTGATGACATCATGAAGAACGGCACGACCCGCCGGGGAAAACAAAACTACAAATGTCGTGATTGTGGTCGTCAATTCGTTGAGAATCCGCAGTGGAAGCCGATTGACCCAGACCGTAAAGCGATGATTGATCGCTTGCTATTGGAGAAACTTCCCCTGGCCGGAATCGCCCGTGTGATGGAAGTGTCGGAGGACTGGTTGCAAGGATATGTCAACGCTTGCTACGCTGCTGTGCCGCAACAAGTGCAGGTAAAGCCCAAAACCCAGGGACAACTAGCGGTGCAGATGGATGAGTTGTGGTCCTTCGTGGATGATAAAGGGAACAAGCAGTGGGTGTGGCTTGCCCAAGATGTCACAACCCGTGAGATTGTCGGTTGCTATATCGGCGATCGTTCTGGGGATGCTGCAAGGGCATTATGGGCCTCGCTGCCGCCTGTGTACCGACAATGTGCCGTCATCTATACCGATTACTGGCAGGCCTATGAAACAGCACTGCCGAGCAAACGTCCGAAAAGCCGTAGGCAAGGACAGTGGATTGACCAGTTACATAGAACGATTCAACAACACTTTGCGGCAACGAGTGTCACGGCTAGTAAGAAGGACATTATCGTTCTCTAAGAAGTTAGACAATCATATTGGCGCAATCTGGAATTTCATCCATCACTACAATGCACTGATTCGTTCTGAGCCTTCGAGTTGTTGAATATGTCTGCTTTTTCTCTATCCTTTACTAAATAGGACTACCAGATATTGTATGACCAGAGGTATATTCAGGCTGCTTGGATGTTGCCGATCCTAGCTCTTGGCATTTGGCCTCGCGTACTCTGCAATACAGGAATTGAGTCAGCTCTGTTGGCCATCGGGAAAGTTCAATATCCAGCTTTCCGCCAATTCTTGCGGTTTCTTTGGACTAGCATTGGATTATGGGTGGGATTTTCTACCGCAGGATTGCTAGGAGCGATCGTCGCAGTTGCCCTGAATGACCTTGGCTTCTATGCTGCAATTAGCTACGGTCTTTGGGGTGAAAAAGTGAATTGTCTGGTGCAAGATATTCAAGCTACACTTCTGCTTTTAGGATTGCTTGCAGCCGTGGTGGCAGCTCGCTACTTTTTTGGGGTTTGGTCTTCCTATAGATTTACTACTTCAGAAATACTCCTAAGATTGAGCGCTCCTCCCACTTCCTGAATGACAAAGATTAAGGGGATATCAGCCCAGTCCTTCTAGGACTGTTTTTTCTTGAGTCTCAGGTTCCTAATTAACTCTCTAAGTAGGGGTTACTGAATAAGTGCAAAAAGGTTACACCCCATATCTTGGACAATTGCTCGATCGAAAGTCAAAGGCAAGGAAAACAGATCAAATAGGGCACAACCCTTGCATCACCGCTAGCGATCGTGTACCGAAAAGCTGAGCGAGCCCCCACCTCGCCAGAAAACTGTGAATTCCTCTAGGTCGGAAATTTAGCCTCGCTCGCGTGATGGCAAAACTGGCTAATACTTCTGGAACAGAAGATTGCTGTTACTTTTTTAGTCATGAATCTTTCTACCTGGTTGCTCCGGGTTTTTTGTTTTTTTGTTGACCCATATTTTTGAGGGTTTCACCTTGAAATATAGCGCCACTATAAGCTAGGGTAATCAGGAGAATCAAACTTGTTAAACGCTGCGAGAATTTGGGAAAAATTAGGTAATTAATTTTGTCTACTTACTTAGGGCTTGCTGAATCAGTGAGAAAAGTAAACAGTGTATGGGTTTTCCGACCAAAAAAGTAGTAATACCATTTTTTTAAAGATGTGATAGACTTGTGTAAAAAGTCAAGGAGAGCATTACAATGTCGGGTCGTCCTCATATAAAAATTACAGAATCTGTAGAAGGTTTGCGAGAAATCCTCAAGCAACAAAAAAAAATACTAGCTTATAATAAAGTTCAAATGCTTTATTTATTTCAGTCAAAACAAGTAGAAACTGTTCGGGAAGTATCCACAGTTTTAGGTAAAAGTGAGGCAACGATTCATCGCTGGCTCTCCCAATATAGAAAGGGCGGTCTGGAAAATTTGTTAAAAAATAGGCAGGTTTTCGGTAGCCCAAAAAAGTTCTCAGTTGAAATAGCAGCGACCTTGCAACAAGAGTTGAGAGACCCAGAAGGATTTAAGAGTTATAAAAAAGTTCATCTTTGGCTCTGGTTGATTAAAGGAATAGCCAGTAGTTACTCGGCTGTCTATTCTTTAGTAAGATGGGAATTAAAAAGTAAATTAAAAATTCCCAGACCTCGCAGTATTTCTCAGAAATCTACGGCAATTACTGAATTTAAAAATAACTTCCATCAACAGATAAAACCTTTACTAGACAAAGCTTTACCTCAAGTAAACAAATATAAAAAAGTCACTTATTGGTGTAGTGATGAAACGCGGATAGGGCTGCATACAATAAAGTCGGCGTAAGCTGACGCTTTCCGGCGTAAAGCCACGAGGAAAGCATCAATGGAAATAAGAGTGTTTTTGGCTGTATGGCGCAGTATCGATCCCTACGGGAAAAAGTTTTTTTGGGGAGTTTTCGCATTTAGACAAAGTTTGTTTTGAAGCATATTTACAACTTTTGTCAATACAATATCCTCATGAATTACACATCATTCAAGTAGATAACGCACCCGCTCATAATTTAAGCTCATCTGAATTACCAGACAATATCATTTTACTATTTCAGCCTCCGGCAAGTCCAGAAGTAAATCCCACAGAAAGAGTGTGGGAATATCTCAAAGATTTTTTAGCTTGGTCGGTGTTTAGTAATCTTGACGAACTCCGCACAAAAATCCAGGAAATTTTGGCATCTTTCACCGATCGCGTCATTGGTTTTCTCACCGGATGGTCTTGGATTTTACATTCTTTATCTCTATCACATCTTTAAAAAAATGGTATAAGGGTGCAAGAAAAACAGGTATAATGGCTCAAAACCCGTGCATCACCATTTGTGATCGTGTACAGAAAAGTTGAGCTTGCCCCAAGCCCCCCATCCGACTTTGAACTTCCCTTTGGAGGAAGGTTGTCTGCTGACAACCGTTGGGTAAAAATGACCCAACTAATTCCTTGGTCGGAATTTGAATCAGATTATGCGGAAAATTTCCCGACCGAAATGGGCGCACCCGCCAAATCCTTTAGGATGGCATTAGGAGCATTAATTATTAAAGAAAAGCTGGGAATCAGCGACATAGAAACAGTAGAACAGATCCGAGAAAACCCATACCTGCAATACTTTATCGGTCAATCAACTTACAGTAATGAACCCCCATTTGACCCATCACCCCGCCATCCACTTTCGGCAGCGAATCAGTGCGAATTTAATCAAGAAAGTGAACGAACGAATGGTGGAAAAAATGCGCGAAACCACCCCAAAACCGCCAGAAAAAAAAAAGGATTCGGACGAAAAAAATGAATCAACCAATCAAGGAAAATTAATCATAGACGCGACCTGTGCCCCAGCAGACATTAGCTATCCGACGGACTTAGGACTATTAAACAAGGCTAGAGTTCATACCGAAAAAATTATCGACATCCTCTATAAATCCCTCAAAGAAAAAATCACAAAAAAAACCAGAACCTACCGAAAAATAGCCAGGAAAGACTACTTAGCAGTAGCCAAACAACGACGACCTAAACGAAACAAAAAAATCCAAGCCCTTAAAAAACAACTGCAATATATCAAAAGAAACCTCGCTCATATTGAACAGCTAATCGAATCAGGTGCCACCCTAAAAAGTGTGAGCCACAAGCAGTATAAAACTTTGTTAGTCCTCACAGAAGTCTATCGCCAACAACTCTGGTTATTTGAAAATAACAAACAGAGTATAGAGGACAGAATAGTAAGTTTAAGCCAACCCCACATCATTTGTGACAAGTTAAGAAAAAGTGCAAATTGTCAAGGGGGTAGACAAAAAAAGGTAAAATAGGATGAAACCTTGACCGGGCAAGCAGTTGAGCCATAATTAAACCAGTTATGACTAGCAAAAAACGAATCAACCGAGATCATGCAAAGAAAAAAAATCGTCCCCAAGTAGAAACTGAAGCGATCGCGAATTACCTGGAAGATTTATTAATTCCGGCAATGGCGGCCCAAAAAACTTTTTATCGCCAACTAAATTTAAGAGATAGAATTCTAACACTACCATTAATGATGGCAGCAATCCGCCAGTTTACTATGGCGATCCGTACCAGGAGTAACAGAATTAACCAGATTATTAAATAAAGAAGGATTTTTATGGTGTCAGCCACAAGAAATTAGTCAACAAGCATTGTCGAGCGAGATTTTTAACTTTTCCATCAATTTTATTTGAAAAAGTATTTAAAGAATTACTACCTCATTTTCGACAAAAATGGTTGATGAGAAAATCGAGACCATTACCACATAGCGTACAATTTGCCTTAAAAAACTTTGAAAATATCTGGATAGCTGACGGCTCAACATTAGAAGCATTATTTCGTAAACTAGAAAGTTTATCAGATGTTCCAATTGGTAAATTATCCGGAAAAATGGGAGTAATTATAGACCTAGTAACTCATCTTCCCGAAGAAATTTGGTTTTGGGAAAATCCGAAACAAGCAGATACTCATTGGGAAGAAGATTTACTAAAAAAAGTTAAGCCAAAAACCTTGCTGTTATTGGAATTAGGATTCTATCACTTCGCTTTTTGGTCAAAATTAATTGAGCAAGAAATTGGATTTATTACTCGGATCAAGAAAGGTGCATCTTATCAAGTCAAGCGGGTATTAACCAATACTTATGAGGTTAAAGACCAGATAATTCAGATAGGTGCAGGGACAAAAAACACACCAACTTTGACTATAAGATTAGTACAAATCCGCTCAAAAAACTCCTGGCGTTCTTATCTGACAAGTGTCCAAAACCCCGAAATATTGCCCCCCTATGTAGTAGCAGATTTATATCAAAGACGCTGGCGAATTGAAGAGGCATTTTGTATAGTAAAGAGACTCCTAAATTTAAGTTATTTATGGACAGGTTCGTCCAACGGAATCCAGCTTCAAATCTGGGCTACTTGGCTATTTTATGCGGTTTTGGTAGACTTGGGAGATGCCGTTGCGGATGAATTAGGAGTGCCAATTGAACGTGTTTCACTCTTAAATGATTTATCGAGGGATGTATCATTTTTCTGTGGCCTATCAAAAAGGATTAGCTTCTGACCTAGTTAAGTATTTTGCCGACGCAAAAAATCAAGATTTAGGGATTGTTAAGCTACGCATGAAAACCTCATGTCAGGCTAATTATTTCTCCTTTCCCTGGAACTCAAAGAAGTCCCGAACAATTTTTTTTCAATAATGAATGAACAAATGGAGTCATATTTTAATTGGTATTTCGGTAAAAAATGAGTAAGATTACTCATTGACAACAGTGTTTTTAGCTTAGGAATAAAAAATAAATAAGTTGATGAGTTATCGGTTATAATGAAAAAAGTGTGAGATTACAATTTTCACTCCTACAGAGCTCGACTCACAACAGATTTTTATACACAACTACTCTAATTGGCGTTTAAACCCATGTCTTATTCTAATTCAATTGAGTCAGAAATGAAAAAATTTTATAAATCCTTATCAGAAAAGGATAAAAGAAGGTATGCAGCTATCGAAGATCAAAAATTAGGATGGGGTGGAATTAGCTATGTAATGCAACTTTTGGGATGCAGTCGAAACACCATCGTCAAGGGAATAGAAGATTTAGAAAAAATGGACTCAGAGACACTCAATAGTTCCCGGATCAGAAAGAAAGGAGGGGGAAGAAAAAGTATTCTGTCTACTCAAATCGGTATTGATGCAGCATTTTTAGAAGTTTTAAAAAATTACACAGCCGGAGACCCAATGAATGAATTAATCAAATGGACTAATTTGACGCATAAAGAAATAGCTGCGGGACTACGAGCGGCAGGTTTTACCATTAGTCTCCCATTAGTTGCCAAACTATTAAAAAAGCATGGGTATGTGAAACGAAAAGCTCAAAAAAAACAAACAATAGGAATTAATAAAAATCGAGATGCTCAATTTAAAAACATTGCTAGACTTCATGCAGAGTATAGAAAAGCCAGCAATCCCATCCTACGTTTTGATACCAAAAAGAAAGAAGTTTTAGGAAATTTGTATCGTCCGGGAACTCTCTATACAAAGGAACCTGTCACTACTTTCGATCATGATTTTTGGAGTTTAGGTCACGGTAAAGTGATTCCGCATGGGGTTTATGATTGTCAACAAAACCGAGGATATATAACATTAGGAAATAGTAAAGACACCAGTGAATTGGGAGCGTGTCACTTTTGCGATGAGTATTTATACTTAAACATTTCTTCGCTTACCAATTAAGCCATTTAAGTAAGCACATCGATGAGCCAATACCTGCCCAATATGTTCTGATTTCCAACTTGCTCCAGATATTTTAACCCGTCTAGCTATTTGCTTGATTCCTGATTCTACTGCTCCAGAACCAATCGAACAGATTCCATCTCTCTGGAAAAGTTCGTAATTAATAATTCTTTCTTTATGCTTTTCTAAATACTTACAAAAATTAACGGCTGGCTTTTTCTTCAATCCTATGAATAGTGCTATTGCCTTTTTTACATTTCCTTTCCATAAATATGTTTCTGCTTGCTTCAATCGCTTCATTGAACCGCCTACTTTCTGAAGGTTTTCATTCAAATGATACCAGTCCAGAATTTCCCTTCTGTCCTGTTCACAACTAATTTCCTTGAATATATTCCATACGCCATCATGTCCATCACCGTCTGACAATTTACTGGTTTTGCTAGTGGCTGTTGATTGGCCCAATTAATGATGAGCTCATTTTGGTCAAAACTACTTACTATCCCTGCTTCTGACACAATTGCTTTATAGTCTTTCCACTCGGATTTTTCTCCGAGTGGTGTTATCAATCGTGCTTTTCCACCGTCTGCACTTAACTCGGTAATATCTGCTGTTGCTACAGGCTGCTCAAATTTTTGATAATGTACTAATATGAGTTGTGTCTTCGCTGGCACCGTAATCCCTGTTATATATTCAATATCTTGGGCTGCATTTTGATATGCAACATTAGCACTCAGTCTTAAACAACAGTTTTCTAAATGTGGACTCAATCTACTCCCACTCCCACACCCTAGTTTATCTGCTTGCTTTTGGGTGATGCTTAAATCACCTAATGTACTTTTTAATCTCTTTACCCTTCCTGCTTTTGTCCCGCTCGCTGAGTAGATAAAAAAATTCCGATCTGCGGTGTCACATGAGTTAACACCTTATCTTTAACCGTGATCTCGATATCTTCTAATGTTTTCAACGATTTCGGGTCACAATCAGCATACAGGATTGCCGAAATAGCCTCTACATATGTTTGAATCGCCTGTTGTTGTTCGGGAGTCATCGTTCAATCGCCACTAATTAAGACATCATTATTTTCGCCGATTTTGCCAACAATAGCTCAAAACCTTTGCCCTACTTATTCTGAGTATTTATACTTATCGCAAAAGTGACACGCTCCCAGTGAATTCGCCTGTGAGTCTTTAAAAAATTGGTGGAATAATTATGGTAAAGCAGCCTACCCTAACGCTAATTCTATCTTGGCGAAATGTGATGGGGGAGGTAGTAATAATGCTAATCATTATATTTTTAAAGAAGATTTGCAGAAATTAGTTAATGAAATAGGAATTGAGATCAGAATTGCTCATTACCCTCCTTATACATCTAAATATAATCCGATAGAACATCGACTTTTTCCTCATATTACCAGGGCTTGTCAAGGAGTAATTTTTACAAGTTTAGAATTAGTCAAAGCTCTCGTAGAAAAAACTCACACTAAAACGGGACTATCTGTAGCTGTAAATATCCTTAATAAAGTTTATCAAACTGGTAGGAAGGTAGCTGATAACTTCAAAAATACTATGCAAATTGTTTTTGACGAATATTTGCCAAAATGGAATTATCGAGCCGTACCCCAACCTGAGTAATTCATTAAGTTATTTATTTTTCATTCCTTAACTTGTGAGGAATGACCCCACATCCGTCCAATTATCAGAGGAAAAGCAGGAAAGCCCGTAGAGTTTGGAGCCAAACTGTCAGCGAGTTGCAATGAAGGATATGTATTTCTAGACCGGATAAGTTGGGATAACTTTAACGAATCAGGAGACTTAAAAGCACTCATTTGAAGCATTTAAAAATTACACAGGATACTATCCAGAATCAGTCCATGCAGATCGCATTTATCGAACAAGAGAAAACCGAGCTTGGTGTAAAGAAAGAGGAATTAGAATTAGTGGCCCCCCTTTAGGAAAGCCACCAGCAAATGTTAGTAAGGAAACCAAGAAACAAGCCTGGGAAGATGAAAGAATTCGTAACTCTATTGAGGGCAAATTTGGGACTTGCGAAAAAGAAGATTTAGCCTGAATCGGGTGATGGCAAAACTTGATAATACTTCCGAAACAGCCATTGCTATTACTTTTTTAGTAATGAACCTTTCTACCTGGTTAAGACGGGTTTTTTGTGCGTTTTTATGTCACAAACCGAAAATCACACCTATTTACGGTTCAATGATTATTAAAAGCTATAGCAGGGCAAGTTATAGTCAACAAAAAGTTATGTTTCGCCGAGCTTGAATTGCCCATCAAGTGCGATGCCTACGGCTGGCTACGCCTACGCGATTTTTTCTAACTTATTCAGCAAGCCCTACTTACCTGTCTCAATTTAGCCCCTGCAAGGGCAGGCATTTTGCCTGCCCCACCAACAAAATTATTTTTGAAGAGCTAGCCTTTGTTTAAACTGCCGCCAGTAAGAGCCTACTGGTGATTTTCCGAACATAATTCGCAATTTTTTCATAATTCCCATCTGCGACTGTCCATAATAAAGTGCCTGAGCAGGAATCCTTTCGGCATCAGAAAAACCCACATTGATAAAGCGTTCAATTCCTTCTCGCTTCAGGTATTTTTGACGAGTCTTCTGCAAGCGCTCTTCGTGAGTATTTGTATGAAATACCGTCCAGTTCGGATCTTCTGCCTTACATAAGCTGTATTCCTTGTGGCGTTCTACGTACTGCTCGAAAGCGAGTTCCCATAAATATCTGTCCTGATTAGTCGCCTTAGCTGGATTCTCACCTTTGAAGCCAGACATAATAAAATCCCCAGCAAATTCATGGGTTGCCGCCATAAATTTACTCCGCTTCATCAGAGCAAAATTCAGACTACACTTGTCGCTAAAGTACCACCCCGGCCAGGCGTCGTGGTGCTGCGATGGCAGATTGAATGAACCGCTAACCGAGAAAACATCATCGCGTTCGAGATAACCAATCGCTTCCTCTAACCAACCATCGTGGCCCTTTCGGTAGGGCAAGGTGTCAACGTGGAAAAATAGCAAGTAAGGTTTACTCGCGATCGCCCCCGATGTATATTCTTTTATATAACCAGACTCCATCCCCCCATGATTATCTTCGTGATTAGACTGGATTACCTGCAATTTGTCAATCAAACCTTCTTCAAACAATTGCCAGTATACCCTTTGAGTTTTGAGATCGCTGCCACAATCTACAACGACAACTTCACCAGGTTTACCCCCTAAAAACTGAAACCAATCTTGGAGAATGTCAGCAAATACTAAAGCATCCCCAAAGTTGGATGTCACCATTGAAATTTGGTCGAGGGTGTTCAGTTGTGGAATCATAAGCAAATGCCTCACACTTCATAATATAAAAAGCAGAAATGATTTAAAAGTTTAGCAAAAAATTAGCAATTTTTCGGCTTCCTCCTAGGTAACCTGGCAACATTAATTACATAAAGACTCTTGACTAAGCAAGGCTTGCAGGCCAGATTTGGGTATCCACTCAATAAATCGGGGTAAATCGCTCAGTGACGAGCCTCTTTCCGGGAGCAAAATCCTTCCCGACAGGGTAGTCTACCCCGATTTATTGAGCGGAGACAGATTTTGTGCAATTAATTCTACACAACTACTATAGCCTTTCTCAGATAGGTGAGGTATGACTCGGAGCGGAGTTTTTTGTCTGTATCTCGCTTACTATATAACGACCATAAGAGGGCTCTCATCCCAACAACGTACCTCATCTTTCTGAGAAAGGCTATACCAGCATAGAGTGCTTTGACATCTCCCTCGCCTGAAAAGGCAAGGGGATTAGTAAGACCATAATCGTAGTCTTAAAGCTGTGGACAATTCGCTTCTACACGCTCAAAAACAACTACCAGTACAAGAGGTATGCAATTACGCTTACTTTTATCTTGTTTTGCTTTCCTTCGGCGGTTGAAACAGCAGAAAAGTCCATCCCCGTGTCTGTAGCCCGGGGATTCCGTCTCGTTTTTTGGTGAATTACTCGTTACCCAGCTACATTACCTGTTCGACTTCAGCAATTTCTGGGATAGCCTCGCGCAGGCGACGTTCAATGCCCATTCTCAGAGTCATTGTGGAACTCGGGCAAGAGCCGCAAGCTCCTTGCAGTCTCAGGTGTACCACTGGGCCGTCAATTTCTACGAGCTCGACGTTGCCACCGTCGGATATCAGGTAGGGACGCATTTCATCGAGAACTGTTTCGACGTTATCTCTGGTTAGTGCTAGTGTCATATTTCGCCTCTGTGATGATTTCTTGCAGTTGATAAAAGTTCGATTTGACTCAAGGGCAGCATTCTCAACCCGCGCGGGATTTAAGAAACCGGGTTTCTTGACAAAAGACTTGCACGCTCAGGTGAGCTGGCTACAGGAAACCCGGTTTCTCTCACGCTGATGCTCGATTTCAATTCGCTCTCTGGTTCGATCGTAGCGTTACTTGCCGCCAAATCAAGTTGATTCTGATACGTTATCCAAAAAAACCCGTTTTATTTAAGAAATCGGGTTTTTGAGGCCGCTACACTACTGCTGGTTCTAGCAGTTTGACGTTGGAGTAGTTGAACTCGGTTGTTGTCAATTGACCTTTTTCTTTTGATCGAACTACTTGCTTTGTCATGACATAATAGTCGCCTATCTTGTCAAAGGTATCTTCAAATTCGAGTTCTTTGATGATTTCGTCTGTTTGGGGGTTGCGGAAAACGGCATCGTAGTGGGTTGCCAAAGAACCTTCGGGTGTCTCTAAGCTTTTATGCGTGTCAATTACGAAAGCCATGCGGCCCATCACCCGGCTGACTTGACAAATTGAGAGACCTCGGACTTTATAGTTAGACCCCATTGAGTCGCCTTGCACCAAGATGTCCACAGCGTCTGTGCTGTCCTTCTCGCCGAGGGTGAAGCTATTTTTGCCGTGAGATTTTTCAAATGTCGAGCGTTTGCGGTGGGTGACAATATCGCGCATTTGGGTGTAGACGCTTTGCTGCACTTCCTCGTCTTCAATGCCCGTGACTTCCACGCTCATGTCGGGTTTGATCCAAACATGACCCGTATATACTTCGTCGCCCTGTTTGAGTTCAATATCGGCACTGTAACCGGGAAAATTGGCATCCCAGGTATAGCGGTGTTCGTAAGCAGCGCGAAACAAATCGCGAGCGTTGGCTTGCTCTGTCATAAATCCCTCTTTCTCTTGACACCCATCTAGTTTAGCTTAACCGCGAGAAGCCCCACATTCACTGGGTAGGGGAGTTACCCGCACTCCTAGCGAGCACTTCTTGGGGGTGCGGCTGGGCTGGCAATTAGGGCGCAACAAGAATTTACCGCAAAAGTGGGTATAAAGCCCCGTCCTTCTAAGACGGCTTTAATTTCTACAATTTGTAAATAATTGTTAAATAGGTAGATTTTGTGGGTAAAAGTTGCAGTAAAAATAATGATAAACTATTCCCATGATAGTATTAGAGTTTAAGTTGAAAGGCAAAGCGGAGCAATATCGGATCATGGACGAAATGATTCGGACGGCTCAATTTGTCCGAAACAAAACTCTTAGACATTGGATAGACAATCAAGGAATTAAGCTGGTAGACCTATACAAACAGTGTGCCATTATGGCGAAAGAGTTTGAATGGGCAGGCAAGCTTAACTCGACGGCACGTCAAGCTTCGGCGGAGCGTGCCATTTTTGCTATAGGGCGTTTTTTTGCTAATTGCAAAGCAAAGAAACCAGGGAAAAAGGGATTCCCGCAGTTCAAAAAGCACACTCGTTCCGTTGAGTACAAACAATCGGGTTGGTCACTTTCTGCCGACAAAAGATGTTTAACATTTAAAGACGGCTTCGCTGCTGGGAAGTTCAAGTTGGTTGGTAGTCGGGATTTGTATTTCTACGCGCCAAACGAGATTAAACGAATCAGAGTCGTGCGTCGTGCCGACGGATACTACGCTCAATTTTGTATCAATGTGGAACGGAAAGAGGAAGCTATTTCCACTGGTAAAGCCATTGGAATAGATGTCGGATTAAACCATTTTTATACTGATAGCGATGGCGAAACAGTTCCTAATCCTCGGTATCTCCGCAAAAGCGAAAAAGCTCTGAAGAGATCGCAGAAGCGAGTTTCTCGGAAAAAGAAAGGTTCTAAAAATCGAAAAAAAGCGATCAACAAGTTAGGAAGAAAACACCTGAAGGTCAGTAGACAGCGTAAAGACTTCGCCATTAAGACGACGCCCGGCGCGGTGAAATCTAACGATTTTGTAGCCTACGAAGACCTTCAGGTGCGGAACATGGTTAAGAACCATAAACTCGCTAAATCAATTAGCGATGCTGCGTGGTCACAGTTTGCTCAATGGTTGGAATACTTTGGAAAAGTGTACGGCAAAACAGTTATTGCTGTTGCTCCTCAGTACACATCTCAGGAATGTTCAAACTGTGGCAACCTGGTTAAAAAAACTCTGTCAACTCGAACCCATATTTGTGGTTGTGGTGTGGTGTTAGATCGCGACCATAATGCCGGAAAAAATATTTTGGCAAAGGGATTGAAGCAGGCAGGAATCAATTTAAATACGGTGGGGCACACCGAAATTTACGCTGGGGGACAGACCGATCTCTACTCGCTGATGGTAGCCAAACAGAGATAAGTTCGACTGGATGATCCAAGAATCCCTGCGCCTTTAGGCAAGGGAGTGTCAATTTCTCTATCGGTTGCTATGATCGGAAAATAAAGTCCCAAAATGCCTGGTTATTGAGAGCGCGATGGGTCGCAAGCCACACACCAGTCTTAGTTATGGGTTATGTTGAAAAAACTTGTGTCCGCTTTTTAGGGGTTGCACCCGCAGGCAACTATTAGATTCCCCCCTTAATAAAATGCTAGAAACTGTCTACAAACACTTAGAAACATTGCAGGAACAAGCTAGAGAATTGCCACCACCGCAACAGGCAATTCTCACGGAAACTCTGGAAATTTTATCTAATTCTTTGCAGGAAATTGCAGCAGATCGCCTGTTGGAAATGGCGAGATATAACGAAGTAAAGCTGGTTGAAATCGAAAAAAAAAATCGCCTCTTGGAACGCACTGTAGCCCAGCAAGTAGGGCAAATCAGACAGCTACGGGAGCAGTTGGAAAAACAAATTAGCCAGCACCGCAGGGACAATCAAGGATTAATTAAAAGTGAAGCCAAACTGCAAGCTATGCTGCGTAATTCTCCCGATCTAATTAGCATTGTCGGCTCCGACGGGCGAGTTCGATATCACAGCGGAGCCCTACAGCGGCTTTTGGGTTACAACCCAGAAGAAAGAATTGGCAAATTTCACGGCGAGTTAATCCATCCAGACGATTTGCTGGCTTGGCAGACGTATTTTGGTAAGTTGTTAGAATCTCCCGGCATTGGGGGGGCAATCGAATATCGGAAACGCCATGCTGACGGTTCTTGGATCTACATGGAGTCGGTAGGTAACAGTTTGCTTTGCGATTCGAGCGTGCAGGGAATTATAATTAATTCGCGGGAAATAGGGGAACGAAAGCAAGCCGAAATCGCAGTCCGAGAGTCGGAACTCCACTACAGAGTTATGTCGCAAATTACTTCGGATTTTGCCTATTCTTTTAAGGGACTGCCCGACGGCAAGTTCGCCTGCGAGTGGGCGACAGAAGCTTTTGAGCGCTGCACAGGGATCGTTCCTGAAGAATTAGAATCGTTTGGTTGGTGGAACTCCGAACTCGTTCATCCTGACGACAGGGAAATGTTAATTAAACAATTAGAAGGCTGTACTTTCAGCCGCACTGGAGCTAATGAGTATCGCATTCTTAATCAAAAAGGCGAGGTGCGCTGGGTGCGGGACTACTGGCAAGTGGTGTGGGACAAAACTGCTGAACGGGTTGTCCGTTTGTGGGGCGCTTGTCAGGAAATTACCGATCGCAAGCAAGTAGAATTGAAACTGCAACTCGTTAACCAAGTTTTGCAAGCCCAGATAGCATCGGCGCCGCTGGCGATTAACTGTACCAGCAATGACGGCAATACCGTTGTTTGGAACCGCGCCGCCGAACAACTTTTTGGCTGGACTGCGGCTGAGGTTTTAGGGAAACCTTTACCGAATATTCCTCAAGGCCAAAAGCAAGATTTTTACGCCCTGCTAAAGTCTGCGTCTAATGGCAACCCGCACAACGGTTTGGAAATATCTTTGTTGAAAAAAGACGGTAGTTCGATCGATGTTTGGCTTTGGGCCGCACGCGTGCGAGATGCGGGCGGCCAGACTGTCGGCAGTATCAACATATTTTCTGATCTTTCAGAACGCAAGCGCATAGAGGAAGAGCGCCAAAAACTAGCAGCGATGAAAGATATGGAGGAACCTTTTTGGGCGCGCTATGTCAGCCCTCCGAAAACTACGAAAAAAAAGGGCGGTGGGTAATTCTCTCAAGCACAATTTAAAAGCATTAAAAGTGCAAAAGTGCAATCTTATGCTTGCAATAAGCTGCTACGCATCTAAATTGAATACAGAGACGGGCTCTCCTGCCCGTCCCACAAGAATTGTAGAAAAATTGACTGTCAAATTAGATGCACAACAGCTTATCCTTTCCGGTCAAATAACCTATTTGATGGGAGTCGTTCGAGCGGACATAATATGATAAATACACCGGGCTACCACCTGTAGTAGTTGCTCTGCTGTACTGTGTAAAACTATTTTTCCCTAAAAATAATTGATGAACCAGCTATCGAATTTATTGAGGGAATCTATCGATAAAGTGTCAGCTTTTTTCTGGGTAAAACTTGTGGGCACGGTAAATATTAGACTTGTCAAAGACGCCACTCGAAGGTTTACTGATGCCCAGATTTTTCCTGGTTCCTGAAAGTGGCTAACTCTGCGTGAGTTTGGCAAGCTTCACTTAACTCAATGTAATCTAAGATATTGGAAATTACCTGAGAAAGGTGGATAGCCGAACGGTGAGCTTCTTCGATAAAATCTCTCTCCTCTATGGGATCGTCAGCTTGGTCGTCTATGGTTAGTTGTAGATAGCCGATGATGTGATTTAGGGGAGTGCGGAGCTCGTGGGACGCTTTCAACAAAAATTGCTTTTTGAGCTGGGATAGTCCTTGTACTCGCTTGCTGCGCTCTTGGTAGAGGGTGGCGAGGGCGATCGCACTTCCTACTTGCTCGGCAAGTTCTTGTGCGAATTCGATCTGGCATTGAGTCCAAGGTCGATCGGTCTTACCCTTCCCCGACGATCGACCTTTGCACTGATGCAAGCTAATTATGCCGTTAGGTTGCTCTTGGTAAGCGGTAGCCACCACTAGCAGCGACTGCGGCCCAAAAGAGTCATTGGCTGCAAAGGACTCTACTACCACCGGTTCGAGGGTGGCTAGAGCTTGAAGGAAATGAGGTGCTGCTGTGAGCGAGATTTCCATTCCCAGCATCGGTAAAAATGGTTCTTGGCAGTATTCAGCAGCTACTTTGACTTGCAGACTAGAACTTTCATAGGGACAAAGGATGCAGCGGCTGACGCCTAGTGTTTCTCCCAGACTGTTAACTGTTTGCTGCCAGATGGTATGGAGATCCAAGGTTCGACGAATCTTTCTGCCAATTTGGAGTAAAAGTTTTTGCGATTGAGCTGATATTTGCTGATTCATAGCAACCCTTTTTCTAATAGACTGGCAAAAGTTTACCATTCTGCCAACTGAGCAGGAATTTACTGAATTTGCCAGCCTGCCGCTGCCCGACTTAGGGATTACGTAATTCTACTTAAATCTTCCCACACCCCGTCAAACATTACTAAGTAGTTTCGGTGTCTTTACAAGATCTTTATGATTTTCACAGAGAACTGAGAGCGTCCAGTATGCTTAATAATCCTTTACAGTAGGGGGTTGGGAAGCTTAATCAGTCGTATAAGCTGGCATTAAGTTTTTGTAAAGCTGGCGGTGTGCGCGGGTTTACTCGGAGGTGTGAGAGCCCAGCGGACAAATAAAGATGAGCTTTGTTATCCGTACCCCGGATTTGATTTATGCGAATTCTGGGTGGGGATTGGAAGTGGCGGGGACGATCGATCTCAGTTGCAAGCTCCCAAGGAGGGAGATTGGCGATGGATAAAAGTTAAAATTGATACAGGGGCGATCGAACTGTGTTTGTAGGATAATTACCAATTATCGATGACTTTTATTCACGCAACGGAACTCACGGATACAGGAATATAGTAATTTTTAAGTGAGTAAGGTACAGTTGGGTAATTGGTAATTGGTAATATCAATTCCGGCTGCGCCGGAATGATATCAAATCCGCGCTCCGAAGTCGGGCGTAAAGTGGAATTAAGCTGCCAAGAAATAATTCGCGCAATTTTCATTTTTTTACTCACAGTCAACAGTCAACAGTCAACAGTCAACAGTCAACAGTCAACAGTCAACAGTCAACAGTCAACAATGATTACGGTTGCACCGGAATCGATATGATTAATTTTTAAATAGTGGTTCTTGATAAAGCGGCACAGTAAAAGTAACAGTAGCTCCCAGCCCTTCCCCCATACTGTAAAAATTTACTGTACCCCCCATTGCTTCTACGAGTTTTTGAGAAATAGCCAATCCCAAACCGGTGCCGCCGTATTGCCTGGTACGATCGCCGTCCACCTGAAAAAAGGACTCAAATAATTTATCTTGCTTGTCGAGAGAAACGCCAATACCAGTATCAGCGACTCGAATTTTTACCATTCCGGGGAACTGCTGGTTGTGAACAGTCACCTTTTTCTTAATAACCTCGGCACTGATGCGAATTCCCCCTTCCCCGGTAAATTTAATTGCATTGCCCGTGAGGTTCAAGATTACTTGAAGCAGGCGTTGGTAGTTGCCATACACAATAATCTCGTCCTCCACAGGGGGTTTTTGGATTTGAAATTGCAATCGCTTTTGCTCGACTTGAACCCGTGTAAAATCCTCAACTTGTTGCAAAAGTTCACCGAGTTTGACGGGAGCGAGGTCTAACTCCATTTTGCCAGCTTCGATTTTAGCGACATCCAAAATATCGTTAATCACATTGAACAAATGTACTGCTGAGCGGTAAGCTTCTTCGATAAATTGGTGCGCTTCTTCGGGGTCATCTGCCATGCCGTCCATAAGCAGTTTTAGGAAGCCGAGGATGCCGTTGAGGGGGGTGCGGAGTTCATGAGAAGTATTAGCAAGAAATTGACTTTTAAGTTGGGAAAGAGCCACGGCTTCGGCGCGAGCCTGTTCTAATTCTTGGTAAAGTGTAGCGTGGGCGATCGCACTGCCGACTTGAGCGACTAACTCGCGGGCGAATTCGAGTTCGACAGGACTCCATTTCGGAGAGTTGCCGCAGCGGTGCAAACATATCAGTGCATTGGGTTGGTCTTCATAGGAGGTAGCTGCTACGAGCACGGAATGGCGGTAGAAGGGATCGGTGGCGGGGGAGGCGTAATCGACTGCTACTGGTTTTAAGGTGGCTAAAGTTTGAATCCACCCTGGCTGTTCGGCTGCGCGCAGTTCTAATCCCAGCATAGAAGAGTAAGCTTCTTGGCGGTACTCAGCTACTACTTTAAAAGTTTTCGATTGGAGATTTTCGATTTGAGCGGGAGAAAGCCGGAGCGAGGGGTCGCTAGCTATGGACTGTTGTAATTCGGCTGCTGCGGCGGTCGAATTTTGCTGATTTTCTGAGGCAAGGAAGGGGGATGTTTCGAGATTTTCGCTGTCTTTTTTGTAGGAACAGATGATGCAGCGACTCGCGTTCAAAACTTGACCCAAACTGTTAACAGTTTGTTGCCAAATTGTGTCTAAATCGAGGGTTTTGTGCAGGTTTTGAGCGATTTGGGAGATGATTTTACGGTCGATTTCCGAGTAGGGAGGGAGCGATCGACCGGGGATACGGCTCGCTGGAAGCGACATTTGTTGGCGGGCGTCCAAGGAGGAGGGCAAAGCTCGATAGAGCATGAATTCTGGGGAGTCTGGCCGTCTGTCTGTGGGTTTGTCAGACAGCAGCCTTCCCATAACTAGGACTTTTGTAGCTTTGCCGTTTGAGTCGATCGCCGGAGTGAGTGTCAAATCGAAGAGAAAATATTGTCCGGCGTGGCAAAATGGATAGCTGAAGCGTTGCGGTACGAGGGTTTCGATCGCCCGCCGCAGGATATCGAGATAAGGCGCAGGGGGGATGGGTTGCAGGGTTTCGCTGAGGGGGCGATCGACAATTTGTTCTGCTGTAAGGTTGTACTGCTCGGCTTTTTGCCAGTAAAAAGATAGATATCGACCAGAGGCGTCTTGGGTAAATACTAATTCTGCCCCTAACTCTTGAAAAAAAACTGTAGAGGCGAGGCTCGATCGCCGAAAATCTGTGTTAGAGTCCATCAGAGTAGGGGATGAAAGTAGTTCGTATTTTGGAGTCTTGAGTTTTTAATAAAGATTTCAAGACTCCCCATTGTTGGGGCTTCTACTGTTAATTTATGAGTTATTAATCAATTAAAAACTTGTGGGCTTTTTAATTAAAACATTAATCGCTCAAAACTCACAATTTGCAAAACTTTTAGGCTTCTACTATTGACTTTTGAGTGATTAATGAACTCAGAAAATATAAATTTTTTAATTCTGAACTCAATTCAAAACTCCAAACTATTCGTTCTCAGCCGTTTTGGGTAATTTAAAGATAAAAATTAAGATTGAGAAATTAGGAATCTGCACCGATTAACTATCAAGTGTGAAAATTACGCCAAAATATGAGGCTGCGAACAACTCAAGTCGGGAAATGGCTCACGCATTTTTTCCCTCACCTAGAATAGTTCCGAGGTTGTGATTGAGCCGAGTTCACTCGCCCACCACCTGTAGCTTTAGCCACGAAATCTGCAGGAGATCGCCCGTGCGATCTAAATTTCACACCCCGCAGATTTGCGCGCGCCGTCTGGGGCGAGAGCACCTCAGTCGTTCCATTCACCACGCGGCGGGACTGGGGGGTTGCGGCGTAAACTCAGAGCCAGCTCGTCTTCCCGGCGCTCGCCTCGGAGCCACTGCTTGATTGCTGTTTCAATGACTTTGCTGGGGTCATTCGTCAAGTGCTTAATTTGGTCTAGCAGTTCAGGATCGATATGGATGGACAGTTCGACTTTTTCTGACGAACTGTGGGAAGGTATTCTTGATTCGCTCATAGTTTAAAAATCCTAGTTTTAATTCTTAAGTTTCAATTCTTTTGATGACAACCGACTGGACTAGATATTGGCAGTCCCTGATTTGCACCCAACCTTTCCTCAACCGCTTAACCGCTTTCTGTACAATGAGAGAGAGAAAAGTTTTTTCCTTTTGGGTGTCCGGGCTCGATCGGACACTTGAAAGGCTAATAACTGATACTCTTGAGGTTTGCCTCAGTTGTGGTTTCATCTCAATCCCCAGTAAGAGGTTGAAGTAAGCACTCTACTCTTGCTTGTGTAATCATACAACAAAAAGTATCCTTTGCCGATTAGCTCTTCGATAAAAAACATGACTAACGTCCCTGTATCTCGCATTCGTAATTTTTCGATTATTGCTCACATCGACCACGGAAAATCGACCTTGGCCGATCGCCTGTTGCAGGCGACTGGGACTGTGCAGGCACGGGAGATGAAGGAGCAGTTTTTAGACAATATGGATCTCGAACGCGAACGCGGCATTACGATCAAGCTGCAAGCGGCTCGGATGAATTATACTGCCAAGGACGGTCAGGAGTACGTGCTGAATCTGATCGACACTCCCGGACACGTGGACTTTTCTTACGAGGTGTCGCGATCGCTCGCTGCTTGCGAAGGGGCGCTGCTGGTGGTAGACGCATCTCAAGGCGTGGAAGCACAAACCCTGGCAAATGTCTACCTTGCCTTGGGAAACAATCTGGAAATTATTCCAGTTTTAAATAAAATTGACCTGCCGGGGGCAGAACCGGAACGGGTAAAAGGGGAAATTGAAGAAATTATCGGTCTGGACTGTAGCGGGGCGATCGAGGCTTCGGCTAAGGAAGGAATTGGTATAGATGAGATTTTGGAGTCGATCGTCGAATTGGTGCCACCGCCGCAGGATACTGTTGACAAACCGCTGCGGGCGCTAATTTTTGACAGTTATTACGACGCTTATCGCGGGGTAATTGTGTATTTCCGGGTGATGGACGGAAGTGTCAAAAAGGGCGATCGAGTTTTGTTAATGGTTTCGGGTAAGGAATATGTCATCGATGAATTGGGCATCCTTTCACCGACTCAAGTTCCAGTAGACGAACTGCACGCGGGGGAAGTGGGTTATCTGGGCGCGGCAATTAAAGCAGTAGCTGATGCTCGCGTCGGCGATACGATTACTTTGGTCAAAAAGCCGGCACCGGAGCCTTGGCCGGGTTATACAGAGGCAAAGCCGATGGTTTTTTGCGGCTTGTTCCCGATCGATGCTGACCAATTTCCCGATTTGCGGGAAGCTTTAGAAAAACTCGAACTCAACGATGCGGCGCTTTCTTACGAACCGGAAACTTCGAGTGCGATGGGATTTGGTTTCCGCTGCGGTTTCTTGGGTTTGCTGCACATGGAAATTGTGCAAGAAAGACTGGAGAGAGAATACAATTTGGATTTGATTGTTACGGCTCCTTCTGTTGTTTATCAAATCACAACAATTAAAGGAGAAGTGTTAACAATTGACAATCCCAGCCACTTGCCCGATCCTCAGTATCGCGAGAAAATTGAGGAACCTTATGTGCGGGTAGAAATGCTGTCGCCGGAAACTTATGTGGGCGCGCTGATGGAACTGTCTCAAAGTCGGCGGGGCATTTTTATGGATATGAAGTATTTGAGTCAAGGCCGAACTACGCTGGTTTACGAGTTGCCTTTGGCGGAGGTGGTGACTGACTTTTTCGATCAGATGAAATCGCGATCGCGCGGTTATGCGAGCATGGAGTATCACCTCATCGGTTATCGCGAAAATCCGTTAGTGAAAATGGACATTTTAATTAATGGCGATCCGGTTGATGCTTTGGCGATGATCGTACACCGGGATAAGGCTTACAATGTGGGCCGCGGGTTGACTGAAAAACTGAAGGAGTTGATTCCCCGCCACCAATTTAAGGTGCCGATTCAAGCGACAATTGGCGCGAAGGTGATTGCTTCGGAGCACATTCCGGCTTTGCGGAAGGATGTGTTGGCGAAGTGTTACGGCGGTGATATTTCGCGGAAGAAGAAGTTGCTGCAAAAGCAGGCGAAGGGTAAGAAGCGGATGAAGTCTGTGGGTACTGTGGATGTGCCGCAGGAGGCTTTTATGGCTGTGCTGAAGCTCGATCGAGATTCGTAATCTGTGTGGCTTTTTGTTAGGAACAGGCAAGATGCCTGTTCCACAAAGAGTGTGTTTTATTGTGGGACGGGCATCTTGCCCGTCCCTAAAAGGCTTAAATTAAAATGGTGTAAAATGTCGGGTATAATTATCGAAATGTTATATAATCATGTTAAATCTAAAGCTTCCCGAACAAAGGCGAAAACTTTACATTGAAATTGCATTGCGTAGATGTCGTCCCGGTAGTGGCAGCAGTCGAGAGTTTCTGAAGAAAAGAACCTGGAATCATCCCGTGACAAACATTAAAACGATTATTCAAAACACCCTTTTTGTAGTAGTAGGAGGGATTGCTACTCGCCTTTATATGCCTGAACGAATGACCGATGATGTGGAGATCTTAGTATTAACTCAGGATGCTGCTAATCTTTATCGAGAATTAGAGCAAGCTGGTAGCAGGAGAACGGGAGAACTTAGCATTGGGGGCAGCACTTGGGAATTGCCTGATGGTACTTATTTGGATGTAATTGAATCAAGGGATTCTTGGGTACGAGAGGCAATTAGAAATCCAAATAAGGCCCCGGATGGGTTGCCAATTATCGGATTGCCTTATTTGGTTTTGATGAAACTAAAAGCTAGTCGCGGTATAGATATAGGGGATTTAACGCGGATGTTGGGAGGGGCTGATGAAACTGATTTGCGGTTGGTAAGAAGGGCGGTACAAGATTTCCTTCCTGATGCTGTGGAAGATTTAGAAAGTTTAATTGTTTTGGGAAAGTTAGAAATGGGTGAGTAATTAAGGAAAAATGACCCTTACTTTTAATCCAGATAAATACAAAGAGTTATTGTCTCAGTATCAGCCGAAAATAATTAGAAATGAAGCGGATAATGAGAAGGCTCTGGCTATGGTGGAAGAGTTGATGCACCGGGGCGATCGCACTCCTGAAGAAAATGAGTTATATGAATTGCTGATTGCATTGATTGAAAAATTTGAGCAGGAATATTACGCACCAGGAACCACAGCAACGCCTCATTCAATACTGCTGTTTTTGATGGAACAAAGAGAGTTACAACCTGCTGATTTGGTAGGAGTCATTGGATCTGAAAAAAGAGTGTATGAAGTGGTTAATGGCGATCGAGATATTGGTAAAGAGCTGGCATTGATTCTGGGGAGTTTCTTTCATGTAGATCCGAGTTTGTTTTGTAATTAAGGGAAGTAAGATTAAGGGTGATTCCCTACGCGATAGCTACGCTCGCGCGCACTTTGAGAGATTAAGGGCGATCGTACTTTTGGAGATTAAGGGCGATCGTACTTAATTAACAAATAGCCGAAGCAGGCGCAATTTCGCCGAGTGGCATCAGGAATTCTTGCTTTTCTTCGCGGGTGATATAGCCGCCATTTAGAGCCATTTCCATGAGTTGTTCGACAAATCCCTTTAACTCTGTTATAACTTGAGTTTTATTCAGTTCAAAGTGTT
This sequence comes from Microcoleus sp. T3_B1, assembly GCF_036700445.1. Taxonomy (NCBI): domain Bacteria; kingdom Bacillati; phylum Cyanobacteriota; class Cyanophyceae; order Oscillatoriales; family Microcoleaceae; genus Microcoleus; species Microcoleus sp. T3_B1. The sequence continues at coordinate 96,235 of NZ_JAUBOX010000015.1, read as the reverse complement.
GATTTCTGGATTTTAGGGTAAACTGGTTTGGAGATAAATATCCAAATTCTTTGAAATTACAGCTAATTTTATCGTTGGTTAATGGCTGCAATTCAAGAGTAAGGCACACACTTTCAACAAATTCTATTTTGATGGGTTTCCCTTGGGATAACTCACTAATTTTTTTGGGGAGTTCATCTTCTAGGAGCATACAGATATCGGGGTCTAAAAAAACTTTTAGTTTTTCTTCACCAATTTCTATTGATACTGGGCGATCGCATTCAAAGCAAAATAGTTTCAAACCTAATTCAAAATGCGAAAGTTCTCCTAATGAGTCATCGGGTGCGTCAGCATATTGTTCGCAATTAGGTTTTTCTAACTGGATTGTAAAATTGATATAGTTATTCATTTTCATCGCTCCTATCTAATGAGGACAGCGTAGCATCATTGAGAACAGGATAAGCAGATTTGAATGTTCCATCTGGTTTCCTTTTAATAAAAGCATGGGTAACATTTTCAATTATTTTCCCATCGGGATAGTGAACTTTCCCAATAGAACGCTTAAAATTTATAATGTAACAACCGGGATATTTCGGTGTCACTTGTTCAGCTTTTACCCAGCCTTGAGCATTTAGCCACTGGCCTTGAGGCAGTTTTTTGGATGCCGCCCTGCCTCTAAAATTAAGGGGTTTCAGTTTGGGGTCATGATGGCGATCGATATGGTCGTAGGCTTTGATGGATTTTGGATTATGCCACTGAGGTTCTACTCCACTGCCTCTCCAGTCACAACCACTTCCTACTTCAATCGTTTGGTCTATTATATCCTGTTCTATAACTTCTGGAGTGTCTTCAGAAGTATCTGTCCCATTATTTAAAATAAGTGGTTTACTCCTAAATGGTATTTGATTGATGATTATACCATTAACTAATTTGAGGAGGGCGATCGTACTTTTGGAGCTTAAGGGCGATCGCTCATCCTGAGAGCGGCTTGCATCTTATTTGATAGGTTTAATTTCGGCTATTGGCCGATCGTCTTGCAAGAGTACCAAGATATTCCCATCTTGGATGAGTTTAAGAAAGCTCGACAGATCCCTCTGAATTTCATCAATATTAATTCGCAGTTGCGATGGAAATAACTGACTCAGCATGGGTAGATAAAGGAGGGGATTCATGAGCGGCTATTTCGCGCAGCAAATGCGTACATAAATTCCGATTTTGAGAATCAGTAGAATGTAACATCTGGCTATATAAATTTCGGGCTAAATCTTGATTTAGGATTCCATAAATTAGAATCATTGTCCATTCTTTAGCATTAACAATCATCCGGTCTATGCTATCAATAAATGCCTGCAACTGGTCTTTGAGTTCAAAAGACTCCAGAAAATGAATGAGACCATACATGACTTCATGTTGTTTGCATCTGTCATCTAAAACCAGATAGAGTTCTGGCAAATATTCGCTGTTAAGATGTAGGGCAAGTTCGGCTAAAGCGTATTCAAAACTCATCACTTCCTCATCAGAGCGCATAAATTTATTAGCATTTAATGTTTCTATTAATTGAGTAACGTTCATCTTATTTCTCCCACTTTCTCAAAATTACCCGACCATGCCAGTTTGTAGTGAAAAAGGGTTAGCTATTTTAATTAAATCATGGAAGATTACTTTTGGTGAATGGGAGGCGATCGCACTTTTGGAGATTAAGGGCGATCGCTTTTCAATTTAAGGGGATAGGTGAAGGGGCAACCCACACTCATAAAGGTGAATCAAAACACCCATTCATGGTCTGGATCATTAAGTGCAGCTTTTACTGATGCTAAGTTTGCAAGGTCTTGGAAAGGACTCGACTTAGCTATTTCTGTAATTGAATGTAAAGCTAATGCTAACTGTTCATTATTGCCACTAGCTATTGCCGAATCCACTACGCTAAAAAGATCGCGAAAATTTTCTGCACGCTCATCAAATGAGCGATCGAGGTACTCCATCATCCAATCGCTCTGGGCTTTAATCTGAGCGATGGTTGTTTTTTCCCAGGCATCAATTTCACGCCGTTTAGTCTGCTCCTGCTCTGCCACCATCTTGTACTCAGTGTAAGCTGAGACAAGTTCCTGTAAGCATTCAGCAGGACTGGTGATTTTTGAGATGCCTCGCGAAACTTCTTTTGCTATCATGTCAACTTGCCTCAAATAGTACCGTATTTAGCTTGGATTTTAGCAGTCGCAGGGTTGAGGTTTCCTTCGCTATCTAAGACAGGGGTCTTCATAATTTCTGCAAGCGATTTTACTAGAAGCGCTACCTGTTGCAACTTACGCACATCTGCATTTTGATTTCGCTCAAATGCCTGGGATTCAAGTTCGTTAAGTCCGAGAACAGCACGAGAGTTCAAGTTATTCACCACATAGTTAAGTTCATCAATCCGTCGCTGGACTATTTCCAAAAAGTCTTTAGCAGCATCAATTTTAGCGATTTCTGTATAGACCTTGGCTTCATATTCTCGTGCTTTTGTCAAAGCTTTTTCACCTTCACCAGCAAGCATGAAGCCACCAATTGCCAAGGCTGGACCAACCATAATACCTCCAAGTACAACTGTACCAACTGCCATGCCACCGCCACCAGCAGCCAGAGAACCACCTCCCAGCCATGCAAGAGTCGCATTCCAAGCTGCTGCACCGCTGAGCCCAGCGATCGCAGTGCCGGTACTTGCTGTCCCAAACAGTCCGATCAAGCCAACTGCACCTTGACCTGCCGCTACTGCTGCCCCAGCAGCTTTAAAACCACCTTTGACAAATTGTTCTGCTTCTAAAGCCGCAGTTTTGTACTCATTAATCTGCTGAATAGAAATGCCTTCTAATCCCTCCAAAAACTGCTTGTCGCTTAGAGAACCACGCTGACCAATATGCTCAATAAATTTGACAAATCGCCCAATTGTACGAATTTTGATATTTAGTTGCAGTTGACCGTACTCTTCTGCAAGATTTTGAGTGCATTCCCATTCGTTTTTCAAACGATTGCAAGCACGTTCATGCTGTTCTTGAGCGCTCTTGCCCATTTCCTTTGCATCGTTCATGTCGGAAACACCTGCAATACCAGCTCCAATGCCAAGAGCGGAAGCAGCTATAGCAGCAGCACCCAAAATAATCGGGATTATAAAAATCATAAAATTTTCCTCAAAACTAATGATTCAGCAATGCTCAATGAGTCTAGTTATTAGCTACTTCAAGCTACCTCTCTCGTCATTTTGGCTCATTGCACGTAGACTCGGGATATTCTACTTATAATAATCTAACTAACCATAGCTTTTATCTTACACTCATCAGTAATTATGTTAGACTTTCATCAGGAATTTTTACCCCACTCCCCTATGCCGCCAGCCGACGAGCAATTTACCGAAGCCGCAAACCACTGGGACTTAGAAAACCTCTACGCAGACCTGGCCTCAGCCAAGGGAAAACGCCTCACCCCAATGGAAAAGCTTCACCTGCGGGGGCTTCTGTGCGGTCATAGTCCCGGAGAAATAGCGGAAAAACGCCAAAAGAACCCCAAGGGAGTTGAAACTGACCTATGCGCTACCTTATATAAGTACGTCAAAAGTCTGGTGGGTAAAGGCGTTGAAAAAATAGAAAATTGGAGAAATATTGCTGAATGGCTTGAGGATGCTGGATATAAAACTAAGCCACCTGCTAAATTCCCTATTCAAAACGGTTTATCTGAAAATAGTAAAGTTAACGTAAGCAATATAACTTTTGAGAACAATCAAATAACAATTGATGTTTTCCTACAAATAACTGTACCGCTACCTTCAGAACTATCAATACAAAATTTAGACATCAACGATAACAACGGTAACTAAAATTTTGCCACAAATCAACAGATTGGTAGGGTGAAGCGACTAAAATCAGAAAGCGCGATCGCACCTTTACCCGATCGCGCGGGGCGATCGCACTTCTCTTGTGCTAGGATTCAATGAGAGCGTCAGTCACTAAAAAACATGGCAACAATTACCCTTCAAATTCCAGACGAACTGGCTCAACGTCTAGAACCTCTGCAAAATCGCTTGCCCGAACTGCTTTGGCAACTTCTAGAACTCACTAAAAAGCCCGCAACTCTTTGATATTTTGGCGATCGATTATGACCATCAAAGAACAACTTCTCCAAACCATTGAAACACTGCCTGATGACTTGCTAGCACAAACCCTACAATTCATCCAAACCCTTCAGAATCCCATTCACAAAACTCCAGGAATTTGTGGCGGTGCAGCGCGAATTCGCGATACCCGCATTCCCGTCTGGACGATTATCGCCTACCAACAACAGGGCGCAACTGAATCCGAACTTCTCTATAATTATCCAGGACTCACCCTTCAAGATTTGCAAGCGGTTGCGAACTATTACGAACACAACCGAGAAGAAATCGAGCTGTGGCTTGCTGAAAATGAGTAACTAAAAATGCTAAAGTTTTACTCCAATGAAAACTTTCCGATCGCAATGGTTGATTTACTGCGAGCGCGTGGCTATGATGTTTTGACATCCTATGAAGCTGGACAAGCCAATCAAAAAATTCCCGATGATGAAGTCTTGATGTACGCGACAAATGCAGGGCGAGTAGTCATTACAGAAAATCGTCAAGATTTCATCAATCTCCATTCTACAACCTCAAATCATGCAGGAATTGTAATTTGTAAAGCCGATCGAGACTATGCAGGCAAAGTGCAGGTACTTCATGAATTTTTCACCCAAGATACACAGCCAATGGATAATCGTCTGCTTCGGGTGATGAAACAGAATCTTAAAGGTAGTCAACAGACATTTATACTTCAGGAATACCCAAAGTCTTCTTAAAAATAATCGTGACTTTAACTGCTGCTGAGATTCCACCGCGATCGGATAGCGATACTGTATAATTCTAATTACCGTCGTCGCAGTTAGTCGATCGCGACTAAGGCCAAATAAACCGGGTTTCTCGGAAAAATATTTGCTTGCTCAACTTTATCTACGAATAAACAAGGTTTCTAGCCTCTGACCAAGAATTTCAAAGGTGGTACCCGCCACGTGATTTATCCGTGGAATCAATCCAAAATCTAAAATCTAAAATCCTCAAGCCCCCGCATTTATCTCGCGCAAGTCAATCTAAAATCTAAAATCTAAAATCTAAAATCGATTGACGCGCGTCAGCCCTGTTTACATAAACTGGATTAACCTATTCTCAAACAAGCCCGTGAAGCGTAGCCATACCTAGGGAATCAGCCTTTTCTTAGATAACTCAAGACAGAAGCGATCGCCTCACCAATCACAACAAACAAACAATTAATACCTATTAACTCAAAAGTGAATTATTGTCAACAGTATTTTTGCGAAAATATTGAAGCTTCACTAAAAATTGCTAGCTGACATTTGCGAATTATAGCACTTTGTTCAAAGTATTGGCAAATGCTAAGTTAATTAAAGATTTAATAAAGGTGACGCATAAGTGTTTACATCGTCGATCGCAATTTTGTTATTCTATTAGTAAGTTTCATTCGAGCGACTGAATTTTTGTACTCCAGTCCTACCCCTAAACAGAACGGCAGTTTCCACAATGAGAATTTTAGTCACAGGCGGTGCAGGTTTCCTCGGTTCCCACCTAATCGATCGCTTAATGGCCCAAGGACATGAGGTAGTCTGCCTGGATAATTTTTACACCGGGACTAAACGCAATATCCTCAAATGGCTGGACAACCCATACTTTGAGCTGATCCGCCACGACATCACGGAACCGATTCGGTTAGAGGTAGATCAGATTTACCATCTGGCTTGTCCCGCTTCCCCAATACACTATCAGTACAACCCTGTCAAGACAATTAAAACAAACGTCATCGGCACGATGAATATGTTGGGATTGGCTAAACGGGTAAAAGCAAGATTCTTTCTCGCTTCCACTTCCGAAGTGTACGGAGATCCTGACGTACATCCACAAACAGAAGATTATCGCGGCAACGTTAATTGTATCGGGATCAGATCGTGTTACGACGAAGGGAAGCGAGTAGCTGAAACCCTATCTTTTGATTACCACCGTCAAAATGGTGTAGACATTCGAGTTGTGCGAATTTTTAACAGTTTGACAGGCGATCAAAAAGTTCTCTATTACAAAGGAGATCGACTTTATTACGAAACATTTGAGGAATGCTACAGCCGGATCGGAGGTGACATATCAAATGTTTCAGTTCCTTGCTTTGACGAACAGGGAAAAATGCGCTTAAAACCAATCTCGGCAATTTGGAAACACAAAGTGACGAAGAAAGGGTATAAAATTGCAACAACCTGGGGCAAACAAGTAAAAATTACTGAAGACCACAGTTTGTTTACTCGCGACAGCCAAGGGTTGCCTCAAGCCGTATTTGGCAAAGACTTAAAGGTTGGGGATGATGTAGCTGTTCCCAGTTACATTCCTTTTATCGATCGTCCCTTGGAACCTTTTTACATCAGCGATAAAGTTAATGCACCAGGGCTGTGGGTAATCAGCGAGGATGCGATCGCATACTTAGAAAAATTCCGAGAGCAGATATATGGATATTTCGCTCGAAAAGGAATCAGCAATCGCCAATACTTCAGCACCATCAAAAAATACGAAGCAGGCAACAAAATTCCCTGGCAACTTTGGCAAGAATTGGGATTGCCTTTGACCCAAAAAGACAAAATAGCTGGCTATCAATCCGTCAAAGCAATCAACAATTACATCAAAAATGTCAGTGATTTCCTGTGGTTTTTGGGATTTTACTTAGCAGAAGGCTGTTTGGTTCATACAGAAAAAGACCGCCAGCTCGTATTTAGCTCAAATGTCAAATATCTGGAAAAGCTGATCCGGGTGACGCGAGAGTTATTTGGCTGCGAGTGCGAAATCAGATTTGACAAAGAGGAGAAAAGAGCGCCATCGGTTAACGTCAGGTCAAAAATAATAGTCGATCTAGTTGTCAATATTTTGGGGTTTGGCAAAGAATTAAGCACCAAAAAAGATATACCCAATTGGATTTTGCAACTTCCCAAAGAACAGTTAGTTCACTTTTTACACGGTTTCTGGGAAGGCGACGGGAATCACGACGCGAAAACAACGGGTTCGCTGCTAGTGTTTAACAGTTCCAGCCAAAAAATCATTGAAAAACTAGTGCTAATTCTAGCTAAATTCGGGATAGTTGGAAGTGTGTCGGAATTCGAGACAACAGTGCGAAAAGGAGACAGCAAAAAATACAAGTCTTACCGGATAACGGTTCAAGGGTTGGACGAGTACAGCATTCTCAATCTGGCTAATGCTAAACAAAAACTGCAAGCTCAAATCACAGGGGATTTAGCTTGGGCAAAAGTTAAAGCCATAGAAGAGTTTGAAATCGATGAGGATGTATACGACTTTTCTGTTCCCGACGGAGAGAATTTTGTAGGCGGTACTTACTGCGTTTGCTGTCATAATACCTATGGCCCGCGGATGTTGGAAAATGACGGCAGAGTAGTCAGCAATTTTATTGCTCAAGCTTTGCGGAATCAACCACTGACTGTATACGGCGACGGTTCTCAAACACGGAGTTTCTGCTACGTTTCTGATTTGGTGGAAGGATTTATTCGTTTGATGAATAGCGACAAAATCGGGCCAATGAATTTGGGGAATCCCGGCGAATACACTATATTGGAACTGGCACAAAAAATTCAAAACACGATTAATCCAGGGGCAGAAATTATCTTTAAACCGCTGCCGGAAGACGATCCAAAACAGCGACAACCGGATATTACTCGTGCTAAAACTTGGTTGGGGTGGGAGCCAACTGTGCCGCTGGATCAAGGTTTAGAGTTGACTATCAAGGATTTTCGCGATCGCATCGAGGGAAACCAAAAGTAGAGACTGGGGATTTGTAGGGGCAAACCCCCCGTGGTTGCCCCAGAGATTGGTAGGGGCAAACCCCCCGTGGTTGCCCTCGCTAGGGGTAGGCACGGGGAGTAGGGGTAGCACTACCCCTACAAGCTGTTTTTCCTTCTCTCCTAGATAACTAAAGCCTTCTCCCTTCTTCCTTCTTCTTTCAACATCCCATCTGATTTATTTACTAGCTTTGAGGACATTTGTATGCAAGTTTGTGTCATCGGTACAGGATATGTTGGCTTAGTCACCGGCACTTGTTTGGCCCACATCGGCCACCACGTGATTTGCGTAGACAACAACGAAGAAAAAGTTAAATTAATGAAGTCGGGACAGTCGCCTATTTTTGAACCTGGACTGTCTGAATTAATGTCCTCTGCATCTGCGTCGGGCAATCTAGAATTTACTTCTGATTTAGCAGCGGGAGTGTCTCACGGGGATATTTTGTTTATTGCCGTGGGGACGCCTCCTTTGCCTACTGGAGAAAGCGATACTCGCTACGTGGAAGCGGTTGCTCGTGGAATTGGAGCTCACCTCGATGGCGATTACAAAGTCATTGTCAATAAATCTACAGTGCCCATCGGTTCCGGGGACTGGGTGCGAAGAATTGTACTAGACGGTTTAGCAGAACGTCAAAAACCTCACAGCGGTGATGAGGTTACTGGTGAGGAAGTAGCAGCAAAAAAAGGTGTTCAATTTGATGTGGTTAGCAACCCGGAGTTTTTGCGGGAGGGCTGTGCTGTTTTCGATACTTTTAATCCCGATCGCATTGTTCTCGGCAGCAACTCTCGGCGGGCTATGGATCTGATGCTACAGTTATACCGGCCGATTGTCGATCGCAAGTTCGCAGAAAATCCGTCTTTGCCGGAAGTTCCTGTGGTGATGACTGATATCAGTTCAGCGGAGATGATTAAGTACGCAGCTAATGCTTTTTTGGCTACGAAGATTAGCTTTATTAATGAAGTTGCTAACATTTGCGATCGCGTCGGTGCAGATGTTAGTCAAGTGTCCCGAGGTATCGGTTTAGATTCACGGATTGGCAACAAGTTTCTGCAAGCTGGCATTGGTTGGGGTGGTTCTTGTTTCCCCAAAGATGTCTCGGCTTTAGTTCACACTGCTGACGATTACGGTTACGAGGCGCATTTGCTGAAAGCGGCAGTGGAAGTTAACCAACGGCAGCGGTTCATTGCTATTGAAAAGTTGCAGCACGTTTTGAAGATTCTCAAAGGTAAAACTGTCGGACTTTTGGGTTTGACTTTCAAGCCGGATACTGACGATTTGCGGGATGCTCCAGCGCTGAATTTAATCGAGAGTTTGAATCGGTTGGGAGCGAAAGTTAAAGCTTACGATCCGATTGTTTCTCAAACTGGGATGCGTCACGGTTTGTCGGGAGTTTTGGTAGAAACTGACCCGGAAAGGTTGGCAGACGGTTGCGATGCTTTGGTGTTGGTGACTGACTGGGAACAGTTCCGCAATTTAGATTACGAGAAAATGGCGAAGTTGATGGATCATGCGGTGATGATTGATGGCCGCAATTTCTTAGACAAGAAGGCTCTAGAAGCGGCTGGTTTCCAATATGTGGGGATTGGAAGGTAAAGAAGAGTTTTGAGGGGAATCTCTATTTCGTAGGGTGCGCCGAAGCGCACCTTACATTTATCTTCCTGGTGGCAAACAATGGGAGCATCTCATATTTGCAAAAACACTTCTTTCTTCTTCCTTCTGACTCTTTTCTCCTGGCTCCTGACTCCTGACTCCTAATTCCAATTTCGAGCTTTGCTGCTTTCATTGAGATGCTCCCGCCAACAATTGCGGGTTTACCCGCCCCGCCTGCTTTAAAAATTTTCCATCAATGCTTTTTCTTGAGCGTAAACATCTCGTAGCTGTTGCAGCGCTGAGGCAGAAATTACCGATTTCACTGTAGCGACTAATTTACCCCACTCAAGCAAGCTGTCCACTGAAACAGCAGCTTTGAAGTTGTACGTATAGAATTTAGTCCAAAATTCTGGTGCTTGTGTCCGTTTCCAGCGTTTGTACCAGGCGACAAAATCTTGAGCACAGGGCGGTTTTACTTCTAGGATTGGGGGGAAATCGGCGTAGCTGACAAATCGACTGAGGCCTTTGGCATGAACGTACACTACGTTGTGGCAGCATTCGATCCGGTATATCTGTTCGGGTGATATGTTGAACAGGAGTGCTACTGTTTCTTCGGTGACAAATCTCGATCGCGGATTGACGATCGACGATTTGTGAATAATTTTTGATGCGCCGATCGCTGATGATCTTAGCTGATTTTCTGATATCATTGTAGTTGCATCTGGTGGTAGTAGGTAAATCTATCTCTGCTAAGTGCGATCGACAGAAATAATCTGTCGGGATTAATTTGAACTGGCGATCGTCTTTAGTTTCGTTGACTCCGCCGCAAAACGGAGACAAGCCCCGACTTCTGCCATGAGAGGCGCAAAATTTTCGACCAACGTTCAAGCTCCCAGATTCATCTTTAGAGTCAATCTAAAATCTAAAATCTAAAATCTAAAATCGAATGACCGGGGCGATCGCTTTTTGATATATTATACTAAATCCAAAATTTTGTAAATAGTGAATATGAGCAAAGGCTTAGTAAGGTTGCGGGTTCGAGAGTTGGCGGCCGAGAAGGGATGGACGCTCAAAGAGGTTGCGGAGCGATCGGGCGTGGGCTACAGTACGATTAGCAATTATGCTCGTTCTCAGGGTATGGCAATGGTTGACTTTGCAGCAGTCCACAAGCTGGCTCGAACTTTTGATGTGATGATTGAGGATTTCGTGGTAATCCTCGAAAAATAGTTGAACGTTTTGCCTAAATTCAATGTGGTAGCGATCGACTTTTGATCGGACGATCGAAGTTTTGATGTGATGATTTTAGCATAGGTCGATCGCCCGCAACCAAACTCGATCGCCTATCATTGAAATAACCCGCTTGGAGTCTGAAATTAGGAGAACCGTTAAATGCTAGAAGCGGCGATATTGGGAGGTCTTCTGAAGGTCGCTTTCGATGGGATAGTGGGATCTCAAGCCAATGATGCACTCAAGCACCTCTGTTTGAAGGGAGTAAACAAGCTATCACGAAACGGTAAAATTGTCAATCACGATTTAGAAAAAGCGCTGAAACGTTCTTTCCTGAAAGCTCAGCAACAAATCGCCTCAGAATGTTATAAAGAATTGGTTGAGCCGTCTCGCAGGGCTTCTAGAGGTATAGTTATTTACTTGCCTCAAGACCGTCCTTATTTAGAATGGCTAGATAAGAAGATTAAGCAGTTAAAATCTGAATTAAAGCAGGTTAACAAAGAAACAGCCCCTTCTGGTATTCCAATAGAAGGTTTAGATGAGATAGAATTGCTGCTAAGTTCCCGCCACGACTTAAGCCCAAATAGATTTCAAGAAGTTGAAAATAAACTGCTGCAAATTGCCCTAAAAGATTGTGATGTCACACTTTATCAAGCTAAATTAAAGGAAAATTTGTTTAGCTTAGTATCTGCCTACTTTGCCGAGGAAATCAAGGACAATGAAAAGGTGTTCCCGATTTTTACAGCGCAAAGTTTAACACGAAATGATACCCAAACCGCCGAAACTCACGCTTTGATGGAACAGCTAAAGGCTTTGCTTGAGGAGATAGTTGAAAACAGCCGCCTTGCTTACCGGCCCATTGACTGGCAAGCTATTTGCCAGCAGATATTAGAGGAGAAAGAACAGCAGCGGCTTAGTAGCAATCAGCTAACTTTTGGCAACCATCAAATAGATGATGTTTATGTGCCGCTGGGATTGGTGGAACTGCAGAAAGTGACTCAGCGAGGCGAGGATGTTGCGGCTGAGGAAGGTTCGGATTTGTACCGGGAAAAGGAAGTTACCCAAAAATTTGAACACAGCAAGTTTCTTGAGCAAGTTATCCAGCAAGGAAGTAGCCCGAAAAGCAATGGTAAACGATTAGGAATTATTGGGGAACCGGGGGCGGGGAAAACAACGCTGTTGCGGCAGATTGCGAATTGGGTAGTGGCGGGCATTTCCGAGGCTATTGTAATTTGGGTATCCTTGGCTGATTTGCAGGGGAAGGAATTAGAGCCGTATTTATTTGATAATTGGCTGTTGGCGGCTATTAAGAGAATTGGGAAGGCTGAGGCGACGGCGGAAATTAAGGATGATTTTTTAGCACAGTTTAATGCTGAGCGCGTTTGGTTGGTGTTGGATGGGGCGGATGAGATGGCGGTGGGAGATGGCAATCCTTTGGCGGAAATTCAGCGGCAAATTAGAACCGGCGGCTGTATTCAAAAGGCGCGAATTGTGCTAAGTTGTCGGCAGAATGTTTGGGATGCGATCGGCACTGCGTTGGATACTTTTGATACTTATCGCACTCTGGAGTTTTCCTATCCCGAACAAGTGGAAATGTTCATTGATAAATGGTTTCGATCCCCCCCTAACCCCCCCTTAAGAAGTGGGGGGACAAGAGAAGATGGGGACGGGCAACAAGAAGGGGAAACTCTTACTCCCCCCTTATTAAGGGGGGCTGGGGGGGATCTTTCTCAACAGCTACGGGAAGCATTAGCAGCATCGGGAAAAGAGCGAATTCGAGATTTAGTGAAAAATCCCCTGAGATGTTCGCTATTGTGCGGTACTTGGCAGTCGTTGGATGGGGATTTGCCGGATACTAAGGCTAAGCTTTATCGGCGGTTTGTAACTACTTTGTATCAGTGGAAACAACCGCGCCTGAATTGGATTCAGCAGCAGGAATTGAATGCGGCTTTGGGGAAGTTGGCACTTTCTGGGATGTTAAATGAAACGTCGCGGTTTCAGTTGCGAGAAAGTGTGGGATATAGGGTGATGGGTGCATCGCAGTTTGAGTTGGCTTGTCGTTTGGGTTGGCTGAATTTAGTGGCGAGGGATGCGGAGACGCTGGAGGGGATTTATGCTTTTTACCATCCGACGTTTCAGGAATATTTTGCGGCGTTGGCGGTTGAGGATTGGCACTTTTTCTTGAATCATATTCCCCCAGAGGGCGGGCACGGGGGCACCGCCCCTACTGGGGTGTACCGGATTTTTGAGAAGCAGTGGAAAGAGGTGATTTTGCTGTGGTTGGGGCGTGAGGAGGTAGGGAAGGAGGAGAAGGAAGCGTTTATTCAGGCGTTGGTTGAGTTTGAGGATGGGTGTGGTGAATTTTATGGATATCGTGCGTATTTTCTAGCGGCTGCGGGGATTGCTGAGTTTAAGGATTGTAGTTTTGCTGATGAGATTGTGTCGCAGGTTATTAAGTGGGGGTTTGGTTATTTTGATGAGGAAAAACAGGAGTGGCAAACATTTCCATATCCACTTCTACAGGGTTCAAGAGACATACTGAAAGAGACGGATAGGGCAATAGCTATTTCCGATTTAGTCGAGTTTATCGGTAATTCTCAAGATGAATATGCCGGGAGTAACGCGGCAGAAAGCTTGGGGCAAATAGGTAAAGATAACCCAGTGGCGATAGCCGCTTTAGCCGACTTTATCCGGAATTGTGGTGATGAAGACACCCAGCATAAAGCGGTATATATCTTAGGGAGAATAGGCAAATATAATAGAGTAGCGAGCGCCACTTTAGTCGAATTAATCCGCAATTCAGATGATGAATATACCCGGAGCCAAGCAGCCTATGTATTAGGGATAATAGACGAAAATAACCCAGAAGGTACTCCCGATTTGGTAGCATTAATCCGCCATTTAGATAATGAAAATACCGGAATAGGAGAAATAAACCAAGATAGCCCAGAAGCTATCGCCGATTTAGTCGAGTTAATCCGCACTTCAGATAATGAAGATACCTGGAGGGGAGCGGCAGAAAGATTAGGAGAAATAGGCAAATATAACCCAGAAGCGCTCGCCGCTTTAACCGAGTTAATCCGCAATTGTGATGATGAAAATACCCAATATCGAGCCGCAGATAGCTTAGGAAAAATAGACAAAGATAACCCAGTTGCGATCGCCGCTCTAGTCAAGTTAATTCGCAGTTCAGGTAATGGAAGTACCCAATTGGAAGCGGTATATAGCTTAGGGCAAATAGGCAAAGATAACCCAGTGGCAATCGCCGCTTTAGTCGAGTTAATCCGCAATTTAGGTGATGAAATTGTCCGGCGGGGGCTAGTGGCATATAGCTTAGGGAAAATAGACAAAGATAACCCACTTGCGCTCTCCTCTTTGATCGAGTTAATCCGCAATTCAGATGATGAAAATATTCGGTGGCTAGCGGCAGAGAGCTTAGGAAGAATAAGCAAAGATAATCCAGTTGTGATCGAAGCTTTAGTCGAGTTAATCAATACTTCTCAGGATGAAAATACCCGGAGGCAAGCGGCAGAGAGCTTAGGAACAATAAGCAAAGATAACCCAGTTGCGATCGCAGCTTTAGTCGAGTTAATCAATAGTTCTCAGAATGAATCTACCCGGAGACAAACGGCATACAGCTTAGGGAAAATAGACAAAGATAACCCAGTTGCGATCGCATCTTTAGTCGAGTTAACCCGCAATTCAGGTGATGAAGATACCCGGAGACAAGCGGCAGATAGCTTAGGGGAAATAGGCAAAGATAACCAAGTGGCGATCGCCGGTTTAGTCGAATTAATCCGCAATTCAGGTGATGACGATACCCGGTGGCGAGCGGTAGATAGCTTAAGGGAAATAGGCAAAGATAACCAAGTGGCGATCGCCGGTTTAGTCGAGTTAATCCGCAATTCAGGTGATGAAGAGACCCGCAGGCTAGCGACATATATGTTAGGTAAAATTATGAAAGGTAAACACTTCGCCACCGCCGTCTCAGGTTTGAAAGATTGCCTAACTTCCGAAATCTCCGAAAACGATTTTAATCGCTATAAAGAGTGCTACCAAATTATCTGGGACTGTGCCCAAAATATGACTTACCCAGAATTTTATCAAGCATGGCACACCCAACCCACCAATTCCCCAACACCAGACAACCACCCACAAAATACAGATATCCCCACACTCCTAAAACAACTCCAACCCACCGATAAAACCTGGGTCGTTCCCCTCAACATTCGCGCTTTAGAAGGCGAAACCGATACAAGCGCGATCGCCCAAGAGCTCTGTACCCAACTATATCAAGCAATCTTCCCCGCAGATACAGACATCCCCGCAATTCGCAACGCCCCCGAATTCAAGCGATTAATTCCCCAACTCAAAAATCGGCTGCAAAAACAGCACATCGCCTTAATTTTGCACTCCTGTCCCTGCGAAGATGCGCTTTCATCTTTCACCCGCAAACTCGCAGACGTTCAAATGGGAATTCATATCGCCTGGATTACCGATACACCGCTAGAATTGCCGTTAACGGGTTTTCGGGTGGATGGAGATGATTTGTTGAATGCGGTGCAGAATTGGATCGGGCGGATATAAATAACCTCATGAATAGAGTCCCTCTCCCTCGATCGAGAAACGGTTTGATTCGGGTACTATGTAACTGTCAACTGCTATATAACTGTGCTAGAATTGGAAAGAGGCGAGCTTTGCAGGAAATTAAAATATGGTATTACCAACAATTAGTGAAGATACAATTTCCCTCGCGCCAGGAGACGAACTTATTCTGCGATTTAGAACTTGGGAAGATTATGAAGCATTGCTAGCCCGTCGAGAAGATAAAGCTGGATTGAGAATTCGCTACAGCAGCAAAACCCAAGAAATTAGAATTATGTCTCCATTGCCCAGACACGGTAATCAAGCAGATTTATTAGCAGATTTGGTCAAAGCTTTACTCCGGCACATTGGAAAAGACTGGCAATCTTTTACCCCAATTACCCTCAAGCGCATTAACCAACAAGGAATCGAACCAGATTATTGTTTTTACATCGACAATCGCGCAGATATTTTAGGAAAAGAGCGAATAGATTTAGAAACAGATCCGCCCCCAGATTTAGCGATCGAAATCGATCTGACTTGCACGACTAAACCAGAAGATTATGAAGCGATCGCACCTTTAGAACTATGGGTTTACCGTCAAAGTCAATTGTCGATTTATCAGTTCGATTCGCAGCAGTATCGAGACTCTCAAATTAGTCGCTGGTTTCCCGGTTACGATCTCAAAACCTTAATTCCTCAATATTGCGATCGGGGCTGGCAGATGGGTTCGAGTGTGGCGCTGCGAGAGTTTGAAGAATTGTTGCGATCGCGATGAATATTGCAGAGTAAAAACGGGCGATCGTACTGACAATAAATATAACAGTGGCTCTCTCCAGACTGCATATGTTCCCTGCAATACCTTCGCTGGTGACAGACAAAAATGTACGATCGACAGATGCAAACCTACTATTGAACCTACAATACTATTTCTAGAGATGCCATCACCGAGCCTCCCAAAGACTCCCCCAAACCATGCCCAAGCCAAAAAAGACCCCCGCCAAAACCTACACTGAAATCAACCTCAGCGACCCCCAATACTACTTCAACCGAGAACAAAGCTGGCTAGAATTCAACAACCGCGTGCTCCACGAAGCCCTCGACCCCCGCACGCCCCTCCTAGAAAGGCTCAAATTTCTCGCTATTTTTAGCTCCAACCTAGACGAATATTTTATGGTGCGCGTGGCCGCCCTCAAACAGCAAGTACAAGCAAAAGTCAGCAAATTGACCTCCGACGGCAGCACGCCTCAACAACAGCTAGATGCCCTTAACAAGCGGCTTTTGCCGATGGTTTCTCAGCAACACGCCTATTTTGAGCAAACCCTGCGGCCGAAACTAGCAGTAAGCGGCATCTACATTCTCGACTACATTGACCTCAATCAAGAACAGCGGAATTACTTGCATCGCTACTTCAAAGAACAAGTATTTCCCGTACTCACTCCCCTAGCAGTTGACCCCAGCCACCCATTCCCCTACCTTTCCAATCTCAGCCTCAATTTAGCAGTAGTAGTCAGAGACCCTGACACCCGCGAAGAATTGTTTGCCCGCGTCAAAGTACCGCAGGTTTTGCCCAGGTTTTTGCCGCTACCGGGAGATTTGCAGTGGCAGCAGAGGGGGAAATCTCCGGTTTGGACTGGCGTCCCCCTAGAACAGGTGATTGCCCACAATTTAGAAGCTTTGTTTCCTGGGATGGACGTAGAGGAATATCACCCGTTCCGCATTACTCGCAATTCCGATTTGACCGTGGAGGAAGATGAGGCAGAGGATTTGCTGCTGGCAATAGAACAGGAACTCCGCAAGCGCCGGTTTGGAGGTTCTGCGGTGCGGATGGAAATTCAAGCGAGTATGCCGCCTGCACTGCGAGATATGCTGATGGATGAGTTGGATCTCGGTGAGCAAGATGTTTACGTCGTAGAGGGGCTGCTAGGCCTCAAGGATTTGATGTCTTTTGTGGGGCTGCCAGTGCCGGAACTGAAAGACCCGCCTTGGACTCCGGTTGTGCCGCCGCGCTTGCGGAACTTGGAATCGGCAAGGATTTTAGAGAAATCGATGTTGGATGCTGAGGAGGGTCAGGATATTTTCACCGCCATCCGCCAGGGGGATTTGATGCTGCACCATCCCTATCACTCGTTTGCGGCGACGGTGCAGCGGTTTATTACTGAGGCGGCGCACGATCGCTCCGTGTTAGCGATTAAGATGACTTTATACCGCACTTCGGGAGATTCGCCGATCGTCAGCGCCTTAATTGAAGCAGCAGAAAACGGCAAGCAGGTAGCCGTTTTAGTAGAGCTCAAAGCTAGGTTCGACGAAGAAAATAATATTAATTGGGCTCGCAAGTTAGAACAAGCGGGAGTCCACGTAGTTTACGGTTTGGTGGGACTCAAAACCCACACCAAAATTGTGATGGTAGTGCGTCGCGAGGACGATTACATCCGCCGCTATGTCCACATCGGCACCGGCAATTACAATCCCAAAACAGCCGGACTCTATACCGATGTGGGTTTGTTGAGTTGTCGCGAGGATTTGGGATCGGATTTGACGGATTTGTTTAATTATTTGACTGGTTATTCGCGGCAGGTATCTTATCGCAAATTATTGGTGGCACCGGTCAATATGCGCGATCGATTTTTAGCTTTAATCCGCCGCGAGGCAGAATTCTGCCGCTTGCAGGCCGAAGGCGGCATCGGTAGCTGTGGCCGCATTGTCGCTAAAATGAACGCTTTAGTTGACCCTCAAATCATTGTTGCTTTGTACGAAGCTTCGCAAGCGGGAGTTAAAATTGATTTGATTATTCGGGGGATTTGCTGTTTGCGTCCCGGCGTTGAGGGTGTTAGCGAAAATATCCGAGTTATCAGTATTATCGGCCGCTTTTTAGAGCATTCTCGGATGTTTTATTTTTTCAACGGTGGCGACGAAGAGGTGTATATTGGTTCTGCTGACTGGATGCAGCGCAATCTCACCAGACGGGTTGAGGCGATCGTTCAAGTGGAAGACCCGACAATTGCTAAGGAATTGCAAGAAATTTTGGGTGTAATGCTGGCTGACAACCGCCAAGCTTGGGATTTGCAGCCCTCCGGACACTACTCTCAGCGGCGGCCGCCTGCTAATTGCCCGGAGGTGAGCTCTCAGCAAATTTTGATGGACATGGTTTTGAATTAATCATTAGGAATGGGGCATGGGGCATGGGGCATGCCCAATGGCCCTAACTGTTAAAAGTGCGCTTGAATTCTTCTAAGAGATCGTCAATTTCTTCGATCGCCTGACTCACATCTATTCTCATGGCTCCCAAGTCCGATCGATCTAACAGCCGCACGAGGGATTCCCGCTTGACTTCGATCTGTGCTACGCGCTCTTTGATTGTTTGTGCATCCATTGTTTTTTTCCTTTGCTACTATTAACAAAAATATTTGACATTCCCCCCTGCGAACAGACGGAGATTCTTAATTCACCGACATCCCTTTTTGGGCAAATCCTTCACTGTTTATATATGGGAAGTGATGAATCTGCTCAGGGTTTTTGGGTCTGTGTTATAGTTTGATTGTACATCAAAAGTTCAGCCCAACTTCAGCCACATTTTAGCGCAAAAAAGGCGGACGTTTGGTATCTGCGGGTTTATTTTTAATCATTCCAGCTAAAAATCGCTTCAGGGCCTTCTCCCGGTTTTTCATAAAAGCCGCCCAAAATCCCGGTTGATATTCATCCATCGTCTTGGCTAGGGCCCAGACATCGATCGCTAAGATATTATAAAGCCTTTCATCTTCGCGCTTGAGCGAGTTAATCTGCTCCAGAACCGCCTTGTTTGCTCCAGCAGTTTGTTTGTCTTCGTCTTTAATCATGTCCGAAAAATGGTTGAAAGGGCAAGAGTGTCGATCGCGATCGCCACTCTGTATACTTTGATGATACTGCCGATCTCGATTGCCTTCTGGAACCAAAGCCGCGCAATTAACACGGATATTTACCAATGGCGCGCCCGGACGAGTCCGGCTGGATAAGCTTCTGAAGCTAGAGACAAGACTGTGGATGCACACCGCTCCCGCGCTCATAGATGCTAGCAGTTTTTGCAGGTCTTTTGGCAAAAAAACTAAATTTATTCAAGACTTTTTGACAGATAATAATTAAAGTATATTATTTCTGTCGGACTACTTACCTCACTAATATGTTACGCAAAATTTCTTTAGCAAACCTAGCCTTAGTTGTTGGCGGTATTATAGCAGCAGTCGGTTTCGGAGCCTACTTCACAGACAGACCTACCCTGAACCTAGCCGGTTTTTTTTATGGAATTCCGCTGTTGCTAGGAGGTTTGGCCCTGAAAGCCGCCGAACTCGAACCGGTGGAGTTCACCGAACCTACCTCTGCTGAAGTTCTCCTCTTGCGAGAAAGTCAGGCCACAGATACTCAAAACCAAGTCCGCAAAGATATCACTCGATTTCGCTACGGCCAACCCGCGCACTTAGATGATGCTTTGGAGCGCTTGGGCCTGGCCCCGACAGACGAGGAACGGCCGCTTCTGCAAGGGTTGCGGGAAGTTAATGTTGACGGTGCTTATGGGTTAATTTTAGAGTTTTATTCGCCACTACTGCCGATCGACTTATGGGAAGAAAAGCAAGACAAAATAGCTACTTTTTTTGGGCCAGGTTTGCGCGCACAAGTGACTCAAAAGGCTGGTGACAAAATTGAATTGGCTTTAATTAAAAATACTCAAGCTTAAAGTATGCTGAAGTTTGGAGTGCATAAATTTTGAAGTCGCCAATTAATAATTAATCCTGCACCGGCTTAGATACTGATTTTAGCGGCAGCGTGAAACCTGTCGCTATCAACAAAAGCTCAATCCGCAATTGAGCGATCGCCCCAATTGGATTTCCCTTAATTAAAATAGTAGTTGAGAACCGATCGGCAATCTTAAATCAGAAGAAGCACAAATGGTTTCATCCCAGATTAGGATAGGAATTATCGGCGCAGGAACATCAGAAGCTTATCTGGCAATTGTGCTGATTCAACAAGGGTTTAATTTTTGGCAACCAAACTCAAATAATGGCTGAAACCTTTGTCTAGCAAGTCTTATAAAAATAAGATGCCTTTGCCATCGCCAGAAAATTGGTCATCGTTAGCCCACGCGAGAAACTTAGATAAAAACTTAAATAAAATAGGTTTTTTCGCTGCCATGAAAGAAACCGGGTTTCAGGCTTAAGCAAATTCATGTTTTTAGAGAAACTGGAGGCAAGTTAAGGATAAACAGAGTTAATCAGCCTTAACAAACAAGCGAGAACGAGTAATAAAACGCTCTCCATCCGGCCCTTCCAGGGAAAAATCGCTGCCTCCGGGCCCCGATGCCACGTCTATAATTAACTGCGTGTGCTGCCAATATTTGTATTGCTGCGCTGCAATATAAAACGGACAACCGCCTATTTCGCCCAGCAATACGTCACCATCACCGATTATCAATTCCCCGTTGGGATAGCACATGGGAGAACTACCGTCGCAGCAGCCACCCGATTGGTGAAACATCAATTCTCCGTGTTGAGTTTTGAGATGATTGATTAATTTTAAAGCGGCTTCTGTTGCGGTGACTTTGGCAGTTTCCATTGCAGTCTCTTTGTGTAGCAATTATATTTCGTTTGTGAATGAGATTTTTTTTAATGAACCGCAGAGGGCGCAGAGGGCGCAGAGAAGGAGAGGAAAGAGAGAAAGAAGGAGTTCGCGAATCATTGAAGTTTTTCCTTCTTCCTTTTTCCTTCCCAATGACTAAAATCTTAGAAGAAACCTAATGCTTTCGGGCTGTAGCTGACTAACAAATTCTTGGTTTGCTGGTAGTGATCTAACATCATTTTGTGATTTTCGCGGCCGATTCCAGATGATTTGTAGCCGCCGAATGCTGCGTGGGCTGGATATAGGTGATAGCAGTTTGTCCACACGCGGCCTGCTTGAACGGCGCGGCCCATGCGGTAGGCGGTGTTGATGTCGCGAGTCCAAACTCCGGCACCTAAACCGTAGAGGGTATCGTTGGCAATTTCTAATGCTTCGGCTTCGTCTTTGAAGGTGGTGACTGCTAATACTGGGCCGAAGATTTCTTCTTGGAAAATTCGCATTTTGTTGTTTCCTTTGAAGACTGTTGGCTGGAAGTAATAGCCGTCTTGCAAGTCGCCGGGTAAGATGTTTCTTTCGCCTCCAATCAGGCATTCTGCGCCTTCGGCGTGACCGATTTTGACGTATTCGGCGATTTTTTCCATCTGGTTGATGGAGACTTGGGCGCCGAGGGCGGTTGTCGGATCTAAGGGGTTGTCTTGTTTGATTTGGCGGATGCGATCGATCGCCCTTTCCATGAATCGATCGTAGATTGACTCCTGAATTAAGGCGCGGGAGGGACAGGTGCACACTTCGCCTTGATTGAAGGCAAACATGACTAATCCTTCCACTGCTTTGTCGAGGAATTCATCATCTTGGGCGCAGACATCTTCAAAGAAAATGTTGGGAGATTTGCCACCGAGTTCTAGGGTGACGGGGATGACGTTTTGGGAGGCGTATTGCATGATTAGCCTGCCGGTGGTGGTTTCGCCGGTGAAGGCGACTTTGGCAATCCGGGGACTGGTGGCGAGGGTTTTGCCGATTTCGGCGCCGGGCCCGTTAATGACGTTGATAACGCCGTCTGGTACTAAGTCGGCGATGATTTCCATCAGTACCAAGATTGAGGCGGGGGTGGGGCCTGCTGGTTTGAGCACGACGCAGTTTCCGGCGGCGAGGGCTGGGGCGAGTTTCCAGGCGGCCATTAATATCGGGAAGTTCCAGGGGATAATTTGTCCGATAACGCCTAGGGGTTCGTGGAAGTGGTAGGCGACGGTGGTTCCGTCGAGTTCGCCGATCGACCCTTCTTGAGTTCGGATGCAGCTTGCGAAGTAGCGGAAATGGTCGATCGCCAGCGGTATGTCTGCGAGGCGGGTTTCGCGAATTGGTTTACCGTTGTCCCAGGTTTCGGCGATGGCGAGGCGATCGAGGTTTTCTTCGATGCGATCGGCAATTTTGTGCAAAACCCGCGCCCTGTCTGCTGGGGAAGTCTTACCCCACTTGTCTTTCGCGGCGTGGGCAGCATCCAGTGCCAATTCTACATCCTCGGCGGTCGATCGGGGGATTTGACAAATTGATTTTCCTGTAATTGGAGACAGGTTTTCCGAGTATTTCCCTTTCACCGGTGGCACCCACTTGCCACCGATAAAGTTGTCGTAGCGAGTTTGAAAAATCGACTGACTGCCGGATTGAACAGGTGCTGCTACTACCATTTTATTACCTGATTAAAAATTGTTTTCGCGGAGGCTTGAAATCTCTTGAACATCAACTATCGTCTATTTTCCGCAACTTCGGTCAGTTCATATACAAAATTTTACATTTTTCCAATTTTTTGCAGTCCCTGTAGGGGCGGGTTCACCAACAATCTCAAGCTAAAACAAACCATCTCAAAAACCCGCCCCCACCCAACGGTAAACACGATAAATTAACTGTGACGCACCTCTCCTTTGTGCGGCTATAAAATTAGCAGATAACTGATAGTAATTTTGACGAAATGGCTGGTTCTGCCAGCCAACAAGGGAGCAAAAAGGGGCGCTTTAAGGTATTTGGTAATTTCCATATTGTTATCAGCAACGTCAATATAAATCCCCTGAAGATCGACCAGATCATTGCCAACCCAAATCACCGATTTAAATTGGATTTATTGCAACTATTACAACTCTTGAGCCGACTCTTATAAAACATCGCGTGATTGAGGATATTCAGAAAAAGGTGATTTATCTGAGATATTGCACCATTTTCAATAAGCTTTTTATGAACAGGCAAGATGCCTGTTCCACAAAAAAAATCACTCTTTGTGGAACAGGCATCTTGCCTGTTATTGAGAAGGGTGCAAGATGTGAGATTTATCCGAGCTGTATACCGCTCACTCTGTGGCAAATTGGCGAATTATTTCATCAGATTGATGCCTAGCCGTCCCTCGCAAATAATCACGTTTTTTAAATTGGCACCCCGAAAGTCCAACCTTCGCAGCGTTTTATTGCTAAAATCAAAAAACTAGTAAATAAGTGCATTCATCATTATCAATGTGACGATGTTGCATAATATTTATTAGCACCAGAAGCAATAAGGGTTAAAACACTCAATGTCTGCTCAAGGGTTTTATCGTCGTTCACTCCCCGATTCTGCTATTGCCTTTTCCTCCGTAGAGGGAAAGCAAATATTTCGAGAAGCGTTGGCATTGGGAGGTATGGAAGGGTATTTTGCTCTAGCGGAACAGTTTCATACTCAAGCAGAACCCGCTTTTTGTGGATTGGGTAGTTTAGTTGTTGTTCTTAATGCCTTATCCATCGACCCAGGTCGCATTTGGAAAGGGGTGTGGAGATGGTATGGAGAGGAGTTTTTAGACTGTTGCTTACCTCTTTCAGTCATTAAAGAAAACGGTATCACCTTTGATGAGTTTGTCTGTATAGCACGTTGCAACGGTGCTGTTGTAAAACCTAACCGTTACCACCAAAGCAGCTTGGAAAACTTTCGGCAAGCAGTTGAGGAGGTGACTAGGGCGTCAGGTGATATTCATCTAGTTGTTTCCTACAGCCGAAAGGTATTGGGACAAACGGGTGATGGTCACTTTTCACCAATTGGTGGCTATCATCGACAGCGGGATCTAGTTCTTCTGCTGGATGTTGCCCGTTTCAAATATCCACCTCACTGGGTTTCTCTGCCTGTGTTATGGCAAGCATTTGAACCTGTCGATCCAGTCACTAATCAATGTCGAGGTTATATTTTATTGCAGAAGAGTGAAAGGTTGCCAGAAACCTTTTTTCATGTTGCTTGTGATTTACATCAGTGGCGTAGTGTTGCTACTTACTTTGCAGAAATACTCCCCGACATTGTGAGAAAAGAGCAACCCGATTCAATTGCTTCATTTGTCAGTACCATTCTGCACCATTGGCCTGTTGAATTCACAACTATGGTGAATACCTCGTCAGAGGTGGCACAGACACTTGAGAAATTACGGGCAGCTATTCAGTTAAATTCACTGTTTGATATTGTTCACCAATGCTTGTCAAGCGATGACGGGGATGCAATGTCTGTTGTAGGGAAGTGGCAGCAACAGCCATTCGTAGCAGAGATAATAACAGCAATATTACTCTCCTGTCCCGAAACGCTCTATGCAACTCTCAAACCCGAGTTACAACTGTGGTTTAGTGAGGTTCGCCACCTTGAGAAACTACTCCCTCCCTTGGATGTAGAGATATCTAGATTGAGAGAACAAATGTCAGCACTCCTGGAGTTTTACACTTTATATTCAAAGGGACATCAGTGTAATATCCCTAGTGCGGGCTTTGGAAACTCGGAATGAAAACTGGCTGCGCGGCGCCCTCCCAGACAAAATTCACCAGCCTTACCGCCAATCTCTGATTCAGGGATATGAAGCGGTGCAACCAGCCGCCCTGAATGCAGGGGCCTATGGAATGGTAATTAGCGGTGCCGGGCCAACACTTTTAGCTTTAACGGATGTGGCTAACGCTGAGGCGGTTGAGAGGGAAATGGTCGCTGCTTGGGGGAATTTGGGGTGAAGGCTGATGTAAGGGCGATCGGCCTCGATACTCAAGGATCACAAGTCTCCAGTTAATTAAGTAGGGCTGACGCATGGGAGTCCAGAAACCGGGTTTTTTTTAGGAAAATACCTGATTGCAGCGCGCAGATTCGGTAAAAAACCCGGTTTCTTTTGTGGGGTGCGTGACTCCTGTTAAGTTACCTTGACAAAAAATCTAGTGTGTGATCGAAAAGCTGTATATTAGTTGATTTAGGGGCGATCGCTCTTACAGCCAAAATTGTTTATCCCCATCCAATGCACCCGGAGAAATCCCTTGTAAACGACGATAAGCGATGCGATCGGAGCCATATAGCGGTACAGGTAAGCGCGGCTCTTTAAGGGCTCCATGATGTAGTAAGGTAAGTTTAAGAGTAGCTTCTACTACACTATCAAGTGATACTTGCTGTCCTTCATCAGGAATAACCCTCAAACGCAGGGGATAAGGTAAACCCATTTTCTCAGATTTCACTTCAGTTGTAACTAAAATCACTTCATGGGAAGACAAGCAAAGTGATAACCCTTTTTTTGGTGCTTTCAAAACTGACTGCTCAAAGTTGTAAAGTCGGGGAATTCCTGACTTTATGCACTCCACTAGAATAAAATTGGAACCAATGGCTTTCGATCGTTCCCGTAAATGCTTGATTTCACTACCGCAAAAGTGACCGTCACGGTAAATTAGTACAGTTTTGCGACTGAGTTCAGCAGCAGGGAGAAACCTTTCTAGAGTTCTTTTATCGATTTCTTCACCTTCTGTAAGAGCATCTTCTAGCCGATAGCGAATAAACTCTCCTTGTTTACTGTAGAGACGGACACTTGCACAGACATTTAGGCTTCCAGTTCCCTTCTTTTTGGGAGTTCGGGAAATATCGAAGCCGATAAAATAATCCGCAACCTCCAGAGGTTCAGCTAGAATAAAAGGCAAGTTTCCCAATTTTGCCAAAATTCCAGGAATGACTTGATTGAGGATATTTCCGTGATTGCTAGTATCTTTCAGCGTGTCCTCGTAAATGACTTGGCTAGCAATTCCACGGCGAAGTAAGCGCGAAGATATATAAGCATAAAAGCTGCCATCCTCGCTATTGTCAGCATGGCGATCGCTCTGCGGTAGAAATGTCAAAACCAGATCCGGGGGAATTGGCAATAACTCATCTATCGCTTGTTCCACTCGGGCTTTAGCCTCATCTGGGCTCAAGCCATCTGTCAAAACTACCTTTACTCTATCTTCATCAATCTTTTTGGTCTCTCGATCTATCAAAGGGATGCTTTCAAATTTGTATAGTTTGAGCCGCTGAGAGATTTGTTCCAGGAAGAAAGAATTGACTTTAAAGTTACCAATTTTTAAAACTGAAATGCGAATTTCTCTCGATGGATCTTCTTCATATTCCTTATGTTTTCGATAAACACCACCTCTAGAGAGTCCCTTTAAGACTTCACCTCTTTTGCCAATAACATTTTGACCGGACTTGTCTTTTCCGAAAAGTAGTTTTGTTTCATCAAGCTTAAATGGCAGCCTTCGGAATATGTTGGGATGCTGACGGCTATTGATACTATCTCTTAACTGAAAACCATAAACAGCTAGATGTTCTCCAGCCTTTTGTTTGTACGAGGTTAAACAGTTCTTTCGTTCTAGGTATGGAATTTTAGTATGCTTGAGTAAATCTCCATATTCCACATCAAATTTGTGATCTGTATTCTTGGTAATACAAGGAGAAAGAGCGGCCATTGGATAGTGAAATTCTTTTGTATCCTTGCCAAACTGAACCGCTACTACTGGTTGATATTCAGGTGCTTCTCTGAGTTTTTCTTTGCTAGTTGAACCAGTCGCTTTCTCAATCAATTCTTCTCTACGTTCCCCAATGATTCCTGGCAGATTAACAATGGTGGCCGAACTATTACTTTCAATGACTCGAACTTTCATTCCACTCAAAAGCTCTTGAGGCTTGTGTCGGTAAGGATGATTTTCATAGAAATCAGAGAGAGTACCATTAAAAGTAAAGTAGCTGTGAGGTGTTAAAACCAGTGCTGGGTATAGAATTCCTTGCAGTGCAAAAGTTTCGGCCCAAAAGTCAACTTCACGCTTGACTGCAACAGAACCATTAGACCAAACAGTGTCAGCAGGTGAGAAAGTTCGCCTGATTTGTAATAGCCTCACAGCTAGTTGAGCACAGATACAAGCTGTTGGCTCTGGTTGATTTACCCATTGAATTGAGTAGGATAGATCGCCAATATCATTTTTCAGCTCTTTTAGAATTTCATTCAGTGCTGTTCGCCATTCACCTTCGTTCGGCATTGGTTGATCTGGTTTAGCTAAAACCCAGAAACATTTATCTTCCCAAATGACAATCACATCAGGAAATTTCTGACTGAAACGCCAGCTAAATCGATTGCCAATCTTGCGATCGACTTCTGGGCTTAGTCGAAAGCAGATTAAGTTTGGTTGAGAAATACTCAGTTGGAAAATTTCACTCAGATATGTTGGAGATGGGGCTGATTGCCGAGAAATTTGAACGGGAGCAGTAGTCATGCAGCAACCTCTGATACAGAAGAAAATTGACAAATTGAATTAAAGGAACAGTAGCCACAGCTAAAACCTGGATTGGCTGGAAAAATCATACTGAAATCAGCAGGATTATCTCTGTAAAGCTTTAACTGTTTCTGATGCTTTTGAGCAATTAGTGCTAACTCGATCTGAAAAGCTTTGAGTGTACCAGCAGTTGCGCTAATTGGGTCAGACTGCTTGCCAGTCTCCAAATTGTAGAATGAGGCAATAGCTGGTTGTTGCGGGTACAAATAATTGGCTGCTAGCAAGTAAATGTATGCCTGTCGTCTGTCAAAATCAGATTTACCTGTTTTGAAGTCCAAAATGTGCAGCCTGCCATCAGACTCAACAAAAATGCAGTCAATTGCTGCATAGAAGTTAAACAGATAATTCCCCTGCTTGATTATAATTGCTTGGGGAAATCCCTCATCACCTCGACTCAATTGAATGATGTTCTTGCCAAAAAGAATAGGATGCTGCTGGTAATTTTGTAAGATGAGCTTTACTCGCTCCTCAACCACGGCTGACTGTTGATTTAATTTCAGCATTTCTGCTACTTGCTGTGCACCATCTTTTCGGGATAACAGTTCAGGGGCTTGATGAAATTCATAAACTCCTCTTTGTGCCAGCAGTCCAATTTTCTGAGGTTGGGTGTCAGTCGCTAACAGTGCTGCTATTTGAGGTTCTCGCTGGAGTGCTTTGGCAAAACCGCGCTTCATATCGCAGTGTAAGTGTTCTTTTCCCACTGGTGGAGCAAACTGCAACCAGAGATTATAACTGGCAAATGCCCAAATTTTTTTCACAGGCTGAGCCCTCTATAATAGAGGGCAGTTATTGGTTCATTTCGTGAGAATTGCGTGAATTGCTTCTTTGGCTTTAGCTGACTTGGAAATTCCAGTCTGGTTGGCTAGTTCCAAAGTACGCAAGCCTTCTAGCATTTGTTCGACAGCCTTCCTGACGTTTGGATTCCGGCTCGTCTTTTGCACTTCTTCCAGCAGCAGTGGCAGGGGTCGGCCGATTGAGAAGCACAGTTGATCCGGATTCGATTGCTGTTTTTTCATACTTTGCCTCCTGTATAAAGCTTTGTAACTCAACAACTAGAGGGATGCCAGTCATAGTTGATATATAATTTCAACATATTGGCTAAAATCCTATTGTGTTGAAAGTATATGCAACATGAAAAATTATGTCAAGGGGTCGAGAGATAAAAAAGTGTGTTGACATAGCTATTCAACATCAGCTACGATCGACCTATAAGTTATGGTGGATTAACCAATTTGGGTAGTAGCTCGACAATAAAAGTATTGAAACCCTTATGAGGTAAAGGTTGTAGCTTTCACACCCTTTGAATGCTCGCAACGTTAAAATCAGTGGGCTTAGGGAATCTCGTTAGTAAATCGGATGTGGCTATGGATAAACAAGAAGGTCAAAGTTTTGGTGCGGTTATTTGGCAAGCCCGCAGGAAAAAGCGATTGAGTCAGAGGGAACTGGCTGTAAAGGTAGGAGTGGACTACACCTACCTTTCAAAACTGGAAAATGACCACGTTGAGCCAAGTGAGAAGGTCATCCGCTCGTTAGCAAAGCATCTAGAGTTGAACGCAGAGGAATTGATCTACCTAGGCGGTCGCATGACCGAACATGACACTGAAGCTCTTGAGGAAATGGTCAGGGCGAATTACAAGGAAATGCCTGCTTTATTCCGTCGAGTGCGGGAAAATCCTGGTATTGACTCATTCGTAGAAGCACGGGAGGAGCAGCTCGAAAAACTGCAACAAGAAAATGCTACCCTCAAAGCCCAAATTTCAGAGCTAGAGAAACAACTACGGATCTATCGTTTTTTTTCCAAAGCGGAAATAGAACGCAGTGCTAATGAAATTCTGCAGCGAATGCAAGCAAAAAATTTTATTCTTAAATCGCCCTTTGATGTCACTCGTGTAGCTGATTTTCTAGAAGTTAGTATTTGTTATGCTATAATTCCTCCTGATGAAGAAGGGCCAATTGTAGCTAAAATTTTACATCAAGAACGCACGATTATTATTAATGAATATATTTCCAAATTTCAGAATAAATTTGACTCTTCAATAATTGCTCACGAAATAGGACACTGGGTACTTCAAGTTAACCAAGCTGAAGTTGAAAGTTTATCTGAACAGCGGAAGATGAATTCTAATGTTGCAAAAAATATAGATACATTCTTGTGTCGCCTTGCTAGCGAAGAACTCGATCGGTACATTTTGAATAACCAGGGGAATTGGGTGGAATGGCAAGCTCAATATTTTGCTAGTTGTTTGTTAATGCCTCGATATATTATGGAAGAGAAGCGAAGGGGACGTAATTTAACAAACTGGCGCCACCTTTACGCAATGGCTGACGAGCTTGGCGTAACAATATCAAATTTGAGTAATCGCCTGCAAGACTTAGGCTGGATTTACATCCCAAAAGGTTCCAAACAGATTTACCAAGGTAAAGGCTAGCTCAAATGATATTTCCATAGGTTTGATAACAATCGTAGAAGGTGAGGAGAAGAAAAAATGAACTTATTTAAGCCAGTAAGATTCTTAAAAAAAGAAGAGATCGAAGATCAGGCTAATGAGGTGTTGATGAAGATGCAAAAAGAAGGTTTTCCCCCCACGTGGCCTTTTGAAGCTTCTCGGGTGGCTGATGCTCTGGAAATCCGTGTATGTTGGGACAAAATACCACCCGACAATGAGGGAATAATAGCAGCTAAAATAGAACCAATAAAACGTTTAATTACCATTAATGAACTGTTCACAGAGATCAAAAAAAATAAAGGGCTGGAACAATCGACAATAGCTCATGAAATA
This sequence comes from Microcoleus sp. T3_B1, assembly GCF_036700445.1. Lineage (NCBI taxonomy): Bacteria > Bacillati > Cyanobacteriota > Cyanophyceae > Oscillatoriales > Microcoleaceae > Microcoleus > Microcoleus sp. T3_B1. The sequence goes on along the minus strand of NZ_JAUBOX010000015.1, from coordinate 66,014 downwards.
GGACACTGGGTACTTCATGTCAATCAAGATGAAGCTGATGGTATTGTAAAGCAGCTCGAACTACCTCTAAACTGCCCAGCTACTCCACAGCTATTTTTGTGCCGCAGTATTGATAAAAGTCGTTTTCAAACTACATTAAATAGTAAAGTTGATATTGAATGGCAAGCGCAATATTTTGCTAGCTGTTTGTTAATGCCTCGATATATCTTGGAACAGAAGCGAAGGGGACGTAATTTACAAAACTGGCCTCACCTCTATGCAATGGCTGACGAACTTGGCGTAACAATATCAAATTTAACAAATCGCCTGCAAGATTTGGGCTTGATTAACATTTCCACGGGTTCCAAGCAGATATATTTAGGTAATTCAAGACCTAATGGGCAGCAAAAGTTGTTTTAGAAAAGTACGATCGCTCGTCTGATACAATCTTGAGCGATCGCGCTCATAACGAATCTAAAATCCTCAAGCCCCGCCCCAGGTGGTCTAAATCAATCGTAAATCTAAAATCGTTTGACTTCCATCCGTTAAATCTGTTACAGAATTCGTTGCCGAACTTCCTTCTGCTATACAGCAAACCTACATCCCGAAGCCAACACTTTCTCCCTCTGCGGTTAATTAAAAAATTTAGTTATTTTGAATACAGAGCCCGACTCAACAGTCGATCGAACTCCTCAATTTTCGATGGGGATCTAAAATTCACCTAAAGTTCGACGCCCGATCGCAAAACCCTTCCTAAGATAGAACTTGGGGGACGATCGACCTAAAAGCCGATTCAGGGGCAAACGCCTTGCACCTGAAAATCCCCAACTAGCAAGCCGCAAGACAGGGAGGACATCAAAATCATGGTAAACGCGCCGACAGGGGAAACCCGCCTGGGCCCGATAGATCAGGTGCAATCCTTAGACCGCGATTGCACAACTCTATCCCGTCACGTACTCCAGCAACTTCACAGCTTTTCAGCAGATGCTCAGGATCTCAGTGCCCTGATGAATCGCATCGGGCTGGCGGCTAAGCTGATCGCGAGGCGGCTCAGCAGAGCCGGGTTAATGGAAGATGCTTTAGGGTTTACAGGGGCTGTGAACGTGCAGGGAGAATCCGTCAAAAAGATGGATATCTATGCCAATGAAGTGTTTATCTCGGTATTCCAGCAAAGCGGACTTGTCTGCCGCTTGGCTTCCGAGGAAATGGAAAAACCCTACTACATTCCCGAAAACTGTCCGATCGGGCGTTACAGTCTGCTCTACGACCCCATAGACGGTTCTTCCAATCTTGACATCAATCTCAATGTCGGCTCCATATTCAGCATCCGCAAGCAAGAGGGGGACGATGAAGACGGTTCTGCTTCCGATTTGCTGCAACACGGACACAAACAAATTGCCGCTGGTTATGTACTCTACGGCCCCAGTACCATGCTGGTTTATTCGATCGGTCAGGGTGTTCATTCCTTTACCCTCGACCCCAGTTTGGGCGAGTTTATTCTAGCTAACGAAAACATTAAGGTTCCCGATCGCGGCCCGATTTACAGCGTTAATGAAGGCAACTTCTGGCAGTGGGAGGAATCTTTGAGGGACTACATTCGCTACGTACACCGCAGCGAAGGCTACACCGCCCGGTACGGCGGGGCTTTGGTGGGAGATTTTCACCGGATTTTATTCCAGGGAGGCGTGTTTTTGTACCCCGGAACGGTGAAAAACCCGGAAGGCAAATTGCGTTTGCTCTACGAATCGGCTCCTTTGGCGTTTTTGATGGAGCAAGCCGGCGGGCGGGCAAGTACGGGCATTCAAGACATCTTAGATGTTGTGCCGACCAAACTGCATGAGCGATCGCCCTTGATTGTCGGGAGTAAAGAAAATGTAGCGATGGTCGAGTCTTTTATTCAAGATCGATCGCGCAATCCTAGAACAGTCCAAAAGTGAAGGAAGTTCGGCAACGGATTGTGTAACGGATGTAACGGATGTAACGGATGTCAGTCCGATGTCCGTCGGAAGAGGGAAGAGGGAATAAGGAAGAGGGAATAAGGAAGAGGGTTTTAACTGATAACTTTCGACTCCCAATTACCAATTCCCCATTGCCAATTTTCAATTACCAATTTTCAATTTCCAATTTCCAAGTCCCAATTAACAGCTATCAAATTGTAGGAGTTACAGTAATGACAGCAACACCAACGAATCACCTGTTAGAAATCAAAGAAATTGGCCAAAGTATCTGGATGGACAATTTGACTCGCGATCTGATCGAGTCCGGCGAACTCAAACAGATGATTGAAAGTCGGGGACTGCGCGGGATTACATCTAATCCGGCTATTTTCGAGAAAGCGATCGCAGGTAATGTGATTTACGACGCGGATATCGAAGCTGGCATCCGGGCGGGTAAATCTGTAATGGAGATTTACGAATCTCTGGTATTTGAAGATATCCGCAACGCTTGCGACATCTTCGCCCCAGTTTACGCAGAGTCGAAGGGTTTAGACGGTTACATTAGCATTGAAGTGCCACCGACGATCGCCAACGACACAGAAAGCACGATTAGCGAAGCCATACGCTATTACCAAGCCCTCGGCAAAGAAAACGTGATGATTAAGATTCCGGGAACCGCTCAAGGTTTGCCCGCAGTCGAGCGAGTCATCAGCGAAGGGATTAACGTTAACGTGACTTTACTATTCTCGGTTGACAGCTACGTCGAAACCTTCTGGGCTTACATTCGCGGTTTGGAAGCGCGGGTGGCTAAAGGTTTGGATGTGAGCAATATTGCTTCTGTGGCCAGTTTCTTCTTGAGCCGGATCGACATCAATATCGATGGCAAGATTGATGAGAAACTCAAAAATGTCACAGATATTTCCACAAAAGCCAGACTGGAAGCAGTCAAGGGGAAAGTTGCGATCGCCAATGCCAAGATAGCTTACCAGAAGTATAAAGAGATCGTAGCGAGCGATCGCTGGCAAGCTTTAGCGGCCAAGGGAGCGAAAGTACAGCGCTTGCTGTGGGCTTCCACCAGCACCAAAAACCCCAACTACAGCGATGTCATGTACGTCGATGAACTAATCGGCCCCGACACCGTTAACACTTTGCCGCCGAACACTGTTGAAGCTTGTTTCGATCACTGCGATGTCGCACCCCGGATTGAGAACAATGTTGCAGAAGCTTACACGCTGATCGAAAGTCTCAAAGATCCCGACATCGACATCAACTTGGACCAAGTGATGGCAGACTTGCTCTTGGACGGGATTGATAAATTCGTCACCCCGTTCCAATCCCTGATGGATTCCTTGCAAGAGAAAGTGCAGAAGTTGTCACCCGTCGCCTAGACAGATATCTGTATCCTTGAAGGCAGAAGCATTTAGGAGTCGGAATAGATAATTGTTTTGGCTCTTGAGTGCTGAGTTTTGAATCTCGAACCGGGAAAATTTGAGACCAATTGGTCTCAAAAATCCGACAGAGGAAAATCAAATCCAGATTACTTTGGCTCTTGGCGCTGAGTTTTGAATCTCGAACCGGGAAAATTTGAGACCAATTGGTCTCAAAAATCCGACAGAGGAAAATCAACTGCCTTCTCTAGCAGAAATCTCGCCAGAAGCTCCAACTCGAATTTTCCATCTCCGACCGCTGAGGAATTGCCATGCAAACTATCAATACCCTAGTAGAAACCGAATATGGCACTGCCCAACTTGATGTAGCTGAACGGACAAGGCTTCAAGAACTAGAATCCATTGTCGAACATGGACTTCAGATATTTTACGAAGTTGGCAAAGCCCTTGATGAGATTCGGGAAGAGAAACTGTACCGTGAAACTCACAAGACTTTTGAGGCTTATTGCCTTGACAACTGGGGCATCGGAAGACGGACAGCAGATCGATTTATTTCAGCAGCGCAGGTTGTCGAAAATTTGAGACCAATTGGTCTCAAAATTCCGACAAAGGAAAATCAAGTCCGTCCTCTAACAGGATTACCCGCAGAGCTACAACTCGAAATTTGGCAAGAAGCTCTGGAGTTATCGCCTAATAGTATGCCCACTGGTGCAGCAGTTCAGCGCCTGGTAGAGCGGCGATTTCCTTCAAACGGAAACGGGCGAACGCCTAAAGATAGTGCTTCGGAAGTCGAGAAGTTGCGATCGGACAATCAGCGGCTCAGAGAGCAAATCCGACAGCAAAACAGAGAAAGGGATAGGCGTGCTGCTGCTGTGGCTTTAGAGTTAGAGCAGTTGCGCTCAGAGAATAGGCAGCTAAAAGCTGAACTGCTACAGCGGGATAAGGATTGGGAAGTTCGACTGGCTTTTGAGAGGAACAAAATTCGCGAGGAGGTTAGGGGAGAACTCAGAGAGGAACTTAAGGCTGAACTCAGGGAAGAAATCAGAGCCGAAATAAAATCTGAGTATCAGGCTCAAATTAAAGAATTGACGGCTAAATATGAAGCCATAATTCAGGATTTATCAGTAAGGTTGACAGCTATGGAAGGAGCAAAATAAGAAATGGTCGCAATACTTGAAAACCCACTGCGCGTCGGTTTGCGAAAAGAACGGGTGCCGGAACCACAAATTCTGGTAATCTTCGGAGCTTCTGGGGATCTCACCCAGCGCAAACTGGTACCTGCAATTTATCAGATGAAGCGCGATCGACGCTTGCCACCGGAAACTACCGTCGTGGGAGTAGCCCGCCGCCCTTGGAGTCACGATTACTTCCGAGAGCAAATGCGCGAAGGCATTGAAGAATTTGGCGGCGGCATTGGCAATGAAGAATTTTGGCAAGATTTCGCTCAAGGTTTGTACTACTGTCCGGGCGACATTGACAACCCCGAAAGCTATCAAAAACTCAAAGCTTTCTTAGCGGAACTCGACGAAGAAAGGAGAACTCGCGGCAATCACATATTTTATCTCTCAGTTTCCCCGAACTTTTTCCCAGAAGCAATTAGGCAACTGGGCGCGGCTCAAATGCTGGCCGATCCAGTCAAAAACCGCTTGGTAATTGAAAAACCCTTCGGCCGGGACTTGAGTTCGGCAAAAGCTCTCAACCGAGTTGTGCAGAAGGTTTGCCAAGAACAGCAAGTTTACCGGATTGACCACTATTTGGGTAAAGAAACTGTTCAGAATTTAATGGTGTTCCGGTTTGCTAACGCGATTTTTGAACCGCTGTGGAACCGGCAATTTGTCGATCACGTACAAATTACAGTTGCAGAAACAGTAGGCGTAGAAGACCGGGCGGGTTACTACGAATCCTCTGGGGCGTTGCGGGATATGCTGCAAAACCACTTGATGCAGATTTTCTGTCTGACGGCGATGGAACCGCCGAACTCGCTCGACGCTGACAGCATCCGCACCGAAAAGATGAAAGTTCTGCAAGCAACTCGCTTGGCAGATTTGCATAACTTGGAGTTCTCAGCGATTCGGGGTCAATATTCCGCAGGTTGGATGAAGGGCAAACCCGTGCCGGGATATCACGATGAACCGGGGGTTGCTCCCAACTCGACAACGCCAACTTTTGTGGCGATGAAGTTTATGATTGACAACTGGCGCTGGCAGGGAGTGCCTTTCTACCTGCGAACCGGCAAACGGTTGCCGAAAAAAGTTAGCGAAATTGCGATTCAGTTCCGCGAAGTTCCGCTGCTAATCTTTCAGTCTGCGGCCCAACAAACTACTCCTAACGTTTTGACTATGCGCGTGCATCCGAACGAGGGGATTTCGCTGAGGTTTGAGGCGAAAATGCCGGGGCCGGATTTGCGGACGCGGACGGTGGATATGGATTTCAGTTACGGTTCTTCGTTTGGGGTGACATCTTCGGATGCTTACGATCGCCTGTTAATTGATTGTATGCTGGGCGACCAAACTTTGTTTACCCGTTCTGATGAAGTGGAAGAAGCTTGGCGGGTGGTAACGCCGGCGCTGATGGATTGGGAATCCTCCACCGACCCAGATTTGGTTCCTAAATACGAAGCGGGTACTTGGGAACCGGCGGAAGCAGAACTGCTAATTAACAGAGACGGTCGTAAGTGGCGAAGACTTTAAGAGTTATTAGTCAGTGGTCAGTGGTCAGTTGTGAGTGGGCAGTGGGCAGTGGGTAGTGGGCAGTCAACTGAAAACTGAAAACTGAAAACTGAAAACTGAAAACTGACAACTGAAAACTGAAAACTGACAACTGAAAACTGAAAACTGAAAACTGAAAACTGACAACTGACCACTGACAACTGACTAATAAGAAAGGAGAAAAGATTTATGACGATGACACCGATGAAAGCTCCGCCCCTGGTTTCGCTACAAAGTCCTAAAGATGTGTCGATCGACCAAATAGAGGCCGAATTGAGTCAAATTTGGGAAAGTTACAGAGAATCGGGGTCTAAGGGCGATTTTCCGATCGCTACTAGGGCAACAACTTTTACTTTTGTAGTCTACGAACCGGAAGAAACTCAGCAGTTATTGGCGGATCTGGGGTTTTACGACGGGCCGGTGGACGGTATTACCGGGCCGATGACGGCATCTAGCATCAGGGCGGCTCAAAAAGCTTACGGGCTGCCGAGAACTGGCAAAGCTAACGCGGAATTGCTGGCGACTTTGCGGGAAGAAGTGGCTCGCAAAAATTCAAAAGGCGAGGAGATGGGATCGAGTGGCTTGGGTTCCGGGGGTTCGGGGGTGGCTGACGCGATCGTGGCTGCCAATCCCTGCCGGATTATTGCTCTGTGCCCGACGGCGGGGGAAGATACGGGCGTGCAGGCTCAAGTGGCTGCTTATTGTCCGGTTCACAAGCGCACCAGCGGCAATCTGATCTGCTGCGAGTACATTACGCTGCGGGGTACGGAAGCTGCGCTGGAACGGGTGAGCGGCATCGTGACGGCCTTGACTATCGGTGATTTGCCGACGCTGCTGTGGTGGAAGGCGAATCCCGATGCCGATCGAGGTTTATTCCAACGGCTGGCGACAATTAGCAGTTCTGTGATTGTTGACTCTAGCAGCTTTGCCGAGTGTGAAGCGGAATTGCTGTTGATGCAAAGTCTGATCGAAGAGGGAATTCCGATCGCGGATCTCAATTGGCGCCGGCTGGCCGCATGGCAGGAGTTGGCTGCTGAGGCTTTTGACGCCCCGGAACGTCGCGCTGCGATTCGGGAAATCGATCGGGTGACGATCGATTACGAACAGGACAATTCTACTCAAGCGCTGATGTATTTGGGTTGGCTGGCGAGCCGGCTTCAGTGGCGTCCGGTTGCTTTCAAACAGGAAGAGGGCGATTACCAAATCAAGCGAATTAAATTCGCGGGGCCCGACGAACGGGTTGTCGAAGCCGAGTTGGCTGCTATTCCTACTGCTGATACGGGCGATGTCGCGGGCGATTTGATTGCTGTGCGTTTGAATTCTACAAACGAAAAGGCTGACTGCGGTACAGTTCTGTGTTCGGAAGCGGGCGGCTGTATGCGGATGGAAACGAAGGGCGGCGCTCAAACCGATCGGTTTAACCAGGTGAGTCCTCTGTTCGATCAGGTGACGGAACAGTTGCTGGGCCAGCACCTCCAGAGTTGGGGCCGAGATGTGCTTTACGAAGAAAGTTTGGCAGTGACGGCTCAAATGCTGAAGTTGGCTAAACAGTAAAAAGAAGTTCGGCAACGGATTGTGTAGCGGATGTAACGGATGTAACGGATGGATGGAATCAGGAGAAAGGAGAAAAAAATAAGCAAGACGGATTGAGTTAACATTCAGTGGGGCAGGCAATGTCTGCCCTACTTTTATTCTTCTCTTTTCTTCCTTCGCGCTCTTGGCGTCTTCGCGGTTCGTTAAATAGTTATTATTTGAGCGGTTCGAGAGCAATACTCATAACTTGATCAACTGTCTATTTTTATGAGGAAGGATTGCATAAATCTTTGATTGATACAGAAACCGCAGATGCAAGGCAGATTAACACAGATAAACGCAGATAATTTCCTGATTGGAAAGCGACTTTGGCAATCTTATCTATTATTTATTTTAACTAACTAGAACTATGGCTTTAGTAATTGCTGGCGAACGCAGCGGTGCGGGAAAGACTACTGTAACGATCGCCCTTTTAGCTTATTTAGTCCGTCGCGGCTTGAATGTTCAATCGTTTAAGGTAGGTCCGGATTACATTGACCCCATGTTTCATGCTTTTGTTACTGGTCGCCCCTGTAGGAATTTAGACCCGGTATTAACGTCTGAATCTTATGTAAAAAAGTGTTTTTCTCGTCATATTCAAGATGTCGATTATGCCTTAGTTGAAGGGGTGATGGGACTATTTGATGGGGTTTCTCGGAAGAAAGAAGAAGAAAGTTCGGCAACGGATGTAACGGATGTAACCGATGTAACCGATAGAAGTTCGGCAACGGTTGTACGAGATGTAAAGGATTTAACGGATTTAACGGATTTAAGGAAGCCAGAAGGAAAACAACACTATTCTATTTCCTTTGCTTCTACGGCTCATGTTGCTTCTTTGCTGAATTTGCCGGTATTGTTTGTGATAGATTGCAGCAGGCTCTCTGGTTCTGTGGCTGCGATCGCCCACGGTTTTCGTTCTTTTAACCCTGACCTTAAATTCGCTGGTTTGGTGCTAAATCGGGTGGCAAGCGATCGACATTTGGAACTGCTTCAAGATGCTCTCAAACCGCTCAATTTACCTATTTTGGGCGTTTTGCGTAGGGATGAGGCTGTTACTATTCCCGATCGACATTTGGGTTTGATTCCGGCTGAAGAGTTGCCGAATCTTCATGGTGCGATCGATAAACTGGCTGATTTGGCTGCTGTTAGTTTTGACTGGGAGCAACTTTTGCCTTTGTTGGCTGCAACTCGAAATGGGGGGGGTGAGGGGTCAGAGCAACTTTCAGGTAGGCACAGTCTCCCTTCGGGAATTGTAACTCAAAAAGATGATGTTGTCAACTGTTTGGGAAAACAATTTGGAGTGAGGATTGCAGTTGCGCGCGATCGGGCTTTTAATTTTTACTATCAGGACAATCTTGATTTGTTGGAAGAGTTGGGTGCCGAGTTGGTATTTTGGAGTCCCCTTGATGACTCGGTTTTTCCTGACAATGTGCAAGGGTTATATTTTGGTGGTGGTTTTCCCGAAGTGTTTGCTGAGAAATTGAGCGGTAATGTTTTAATTCGGGATGCGGTAAGAAAGGCGATTTTTTCGGGAATGCCGACTTATGCGGAGTGCGGCGGTTTGATGTATTTGTGTGATTCTATTGTAGACTTCGATGGCAATTCTTGGCCCGGGGCGGGAGTGTTGGAAACTGCTGCTGCGATGGGAAAGCGTTTGACGCTGGGATACCGAGAAGCTGTGGCTGTGAGGGATAGTTCGGTGTTAACTGCGTTTGATGAGGTTTGGGGACATGAGTTTCATCGATCGCATTTAACTGTTGAACCGAGTAATCCAGTTTATCACAGTTGGAGGTATGGGAAGCGGGGGGAGGTTGAGGCGGTTGCTGAAGGTTGGGGAGTTTGTCAGGTGCACGCTTCTTATTTGCATTTGCATTGGGGTGCTCGGCCTGATATTCCGGCTCGTTTTTTGCAGCAGTGTGCTGAGTTTGATTGTAAGGGTGTTTTGGGCGATCGAGAAAGCGAACTAGATTTTTTTATTTAATTAACCGCAGAGGACGCAGAGGGCGCAGAGAAGAGAAGAGAGAGGAGTTACTGTATTAGAATGTTTTTCATGGAAAGCAGGGAGGGGATGTTGGTATTTATGAGCGAATCAATTTCAACTAAGCAGTTGTCCGCACAATGGGTGACACCGGAGAATTTTCGGAGTTACGGTCAAGTTATCTTTGCGGCTGTTGATGGCAAGTCTTTCGATGCTGAGGATGCTCAGTTAAATTTGCAAAATGGTGTTCCTAGATTTTACATTATGCGACTCCATAAGGAAGGTCGCAAGTTTCGCAAAATTACGCGGCACGTTCAATGTACTCAGTGTTTGGGTTCTTTGGAGGGGAAGGATTGGTTGATGGCGGTTGCGCCTCCTGGGGATAGCGATAAACCGAGTTTAGAGGATATGGCTGCTTTTCGGATTCCGGGCAATTGTTTTATTAAGTTAGATGTGGGGACTTGGCACGCTGGGCCGTATTTTGATGCGGATTTTGTTGATTTTTACAATCTGGAATTGAGCGATACTAATGTGGTTGACCATTTTACCTTTGATTTTGTGAAAAATCACAATCTGGAGTTTGAGATTGTCTGATGTTGGCGATTGGTAGTTGCGCTTTCTTTTTGGTGATTTTTGAGTAAGATTTTTTAACCGCAGAGGGCGCAGAGGACGCAGAGGGGGAGAAGGAGGGGGTTCGCAAGTGATTGGGGAATTCTTTTTGTCTCACTAGGCGGAATCGCCACGCTTGAAGGATAAAGTTTACAAGTGTTAAATTAAGTGCAATTGTCATGCCTGAGCAAAAGTATAGCATTGTTCTGCGCGAATGTCGTTTGTTAGGTGCGGGCGATCGCCCAACGGTTGATATTGCTATTGAGAATGAGCGAATAGTCGCCGTTTCGCCGCACATCTCAGAAGTTGGCGAACGCGAAATCGACATTCAAGGCAATTTAGTTAGTCCTCCTTTTGTGGAGTCGCACATTCATCTCGATTCGGCCTTGACTGCGGGGGAACCGCGATGGAATCAAAGCGGCACTTTGTTCGAGGGTATTCAAATCTGGGGGGAACGCAAGCAATGTTTGACTCTGGATGATGTCAAAAAACGGGCTGTTGAAACTTTAAGGCTGCAAGCGTCTCAAGGGATTTTGTTTGTCAGGAGTCACGCTGATGTTAGCGAACCGACTCTGACGGCTTTGCAAGGACTTTTGGAAGTTCGTGAAGAAGTCAAAGATTGGATGACTCTGCAAGTTGTGGCTTTTCCCCAAGACGGGATTTACGGAAGTCCAGAAAATGACAAACTTTTAGAGAAATCTCTGGATATGGGTGCGGATGCTGTGGGCGGGATTCCGCATTATGAGTTGACGCGGGAAGATGGGGTGAAGTCGGTTGAGCGAATATTTGAACTTGCTGAAAAATACAATAGATTAATAGATGTTCACTGCGATGAAATCGATGATGAACAGTCGAGATTTTTGGAAGTTGTAGCAGCTTGTGCGATTAGAAGCGGGGCTGGTTCGCGGGTGACGGCTAGCCACACGACGGCTTTCGGTTCTTACAACAATGCTTATGCTTTTAAGCTGATGGGAAGTTTGGCAAAATCGGGAATTAATTTTATTGCCAATCCTTTAATTAATATCACTCTGCAAGGCCGCGCTGATACTTATCCCAAACGCCGTGGGGTGACGCGGGTTAAGGAGTTGTGGCAGCAGGGATTGAATGTGAGTTTTGGCCACGACTGCGTGCAAGATCCTTGGTATAGTTTAGGTACGGGAAATATGTTGGATGTCGCTCATATGGCGGTTCATGTTTGTCAGATGACGGGAATGGCTGAGATTGCAGCTTGTTTTAATATGGTGACTGTCAACGGTGCTAAAACTCTCAATCTGGGAGATGATAATTATGGGATAGAGGTGGGGAAACCTGCAAATTTGATTGTGTTGGATGCTGAGGATTGTTATGATGCAATTAGGAGGCGCGCTGCGGTTCGGTATGTGATTTCGCGGGGTAAGTTGCTGGCGGAAACTGAACCGGCAAAAACAAGTTTTTTCTGACTCTCAAGTCGCACCAATTTTTCAACATGAGGTCGTACAAACCCACTCATTCCATATGTAAAATTCAAATATAACTCGCTTTGAAATCGGTATTGACTAATACAAGTAATTATGATAATTTATCATAAGTTGTGCAAAAACAAAACAAATATGAACGCTAAGTTTAAAAATTTAGACGGCGAAACAGATATTTTACTGATTCACAAAGATACTTTTACAGTTAATAGATTTAAAGAATTAATGAGTAATAAACTTGCGGAAAGGCTGAACAAAAGACACGATGGATCGAGGAAGGGTAATCCAATATTTTTTGATTTATTTTTTGATTTTTCTATGGGAGGAGTAAACGTTAGTGTTTTTGAGAGTAAATGGATTTTTCCTTCTCAAGGAATAGATTGTCAGCTTCTAAAGATTGGTTCTCAAGGCTGGCAAAAAGGCAAACTAAGAATAGAAGCATCTCTAAGTGTGGCAACAAGCACTGGCTACTGCACAATCGAGGTAATTAAATTAGAATTTTGTCCTGATGAACCTGCCCAGCCGGAATCTATTTTAGATGACATCCGCCAATCTGAGGAGTACAAGAACCTCACTAATAACACCTGATAGCCCGACAAAGATACAGATGCAGGGCTATAAAATTACATAAATTATTGCTAAAAAGTAACAATAAATCTGCAATAACGAGAAATTGGGAAAATAATGAAAATTCGCTGTATTGCTAATAGGGGTGAATCTCTCCCGGAGAAATATATAGATCCGCCACGCGGTTACACTAGAAAAGTTGAGTTGCCACTAACTATAGGTAAGGAATATGTTGTTTATGCAATCCGATCGTGGCAGGGAATAGTTTGGTACTATATTTGTGATGATAATTACACCTATTATCCCATACAGACTCCGGCACCGCTGTTTGAAGTAGTTGATAACCGAGTTTCTAAGTATTGGCAGTTTATGCTTGACCCGAATGGGGTGTTAAGGTTTGCTTTTGAGCAGTGGTTTACTGACCCTTATTTTTATGATAAGCTGACGGACCAGGAAGAGGCGGAGGTTGAGATTTTTGAGAAGGTTAAGGAATTGATGGATGCTGAGGATTTTGATTTGCCTCCGCTGGATGTTGCCGTTGAGAAGTTGCGGGAAACTGTCAGTGTTTGAGTGGGAAAAGTCCAAGAGTTAATTTATTTTTTTACGAGCTTGACTAAGATAGCGGGAAATGGTATTGAAGAGGAAGAACCCGAATTTTGTAAAAAAATGAACGAAAAGATTGAAGCCCATAAAAAATATGAGACACTAGACGGCGATGATGATGTTTTGCTATTCAATAAAGCTACTTTTACGGTGCGCCGGTTTAAAGAGCTAGCAGCCAGCAAGTTTAGAAATATATTATTGGAGGCTAATGCAGTAGAAGTTAACAAACTTCAGAAGCGGATAATTGAATTGATGAAAGAGCTGCCTATTAATGAAGAGACGAAAATTAGGGGAGGGGATATAAACTGGAACTCTCCTCAAGAAGGAATAGAGTGTCAAATTCTCAAAATTGGTTCCAAGGGTTGGCAAAAAGGAAAGGTTCAAATCGAAGTTAATTTTAATTTAGATTCTTGGGAAACGCAGACATCTATAAAGTTTTGTCCTGATGAACCACTAGAGCCTAAATCTCCTTTAGATGATATCAGACAATCCGAGGAATACAAAAAACTGAGCAATAATAACTGACTGCCCGATCGCGATTACAATACAATAATCGATCGCACCTATATCTGAACCTTAGATTTTCAACCGCAGATGAGGGCAGATGTACGCGGATGAACGCTGATGTTGTTTGGGATGGACTAATGACAAATATAGAAGAATATGTCGATCGCACCGCTGAACTGATAAACTTACCCTTAGACCCGGAACACCGCCCCGGTGTTGTGGTAAACTTCGAGAGAATAGCTGCGATCGCCCGACTCGTTACTGAATTCCCTTTACCCCCAGAAGTAGAAGTCGCGCCGGTGTTTGAACCTTAGATTTTTAACCGCAGATGAGGGCAGATGAACGCAGATGAACGCAGAAGTTTTTTAGATAAGGCGGATGCGGTTGCTACGGCAGCGGCTGTTAAATGTGGTAAGGTTACGGCTACAGAGGCGGTAAGTGCTGCTTTGGAACGGATTGCTGTTAAGGATAAAGCTTTTAATTGCTTTACTGCCATCACTGCATCAAGCGCACTCGCAGCAGCCGAAAATATAGATAATTCGATCGCAAATAACCAAAACCCAGGCCCTTTAGCAGGCGTTCCCTTCGCAGTCAAAAACCTGTACGACATCGGCGGAATTACTACTCTAGCTGGGTCAAAAATCAACGCTGACAATCCTCCGGCTACCCAGGACGCGGCGGTGGTCGCCCGACTAAAACAAGCCGGGGCTGTGCTCGTAGGTACTCTCAACATGGACGAGTACGCCTACGGTTTTGTCACCGAAAACAGCCACTACGGGCCGACTCGCAATCCCCGCGATACTACGCGCATCGCCGGCGGTTCCAGCGGCGGTTCCGCAGCAGCAGTCGCCGCCGGTTTTGTACCCATCACCCTCGGTTCTGATACTAACGGTTCCATCCGCGTACCGGCTGCTTTGTGCGGTGTCTTTGGGTTTAAGCCTACTTACGGCCGTTTGTCGAGGGCTGGCGCTTATTTATTTTCGAGTAGTTTGGATTGTGTCGGGCCGTTTGGCCGATCGATCAGAGATATGGCGCTGCTGTACGATATCCTGCAAGGCCCTGATTCTCGTGACCCAGTTTGCACTCCACGCCCGCCAGAACTTTGTTCGCCGCAGTTGAATCAAGGCATCGAAGGATTGCGAATTGCTGTTGCTGACGGGTATTTCGCTACAGGGGCCGCACCGGAAGCAATGGATGCTGTAGAAATAGTTGCTAAAGCCTTGACAAATGTCTTAGATTGTGGTATGCGGACAGAAAAAACAACAAACCCCCCAAAAATAGGGGGGCTTGCGACTGTCAGCATACCGGAATCCGATCGCGCCAGGGCTGCTGCATTTATCATTACCGCCTGCGAGGGCGGAAACTTGCATTTAGACAATTTGCGATCGCGCCCTCAAGACTTCGATCCGGCGACGCGCGATCGCTTTTTAGCGGGCACCCTGATCCCTGCGACTTGGTACTTGCAAGCGCAGAGATTCAGACAGTGGTACCGCGATCGAATTCGCGAAATATTCCAACACACAGACATCATCCTCGCACCCGCAACCCCGATAGCTGCCCCTGAAATTGGCGTCGAGAAAATGGTAATAGCCGGACAAGAAATCTTAGTGCGTCCCAATCTCGGACTGTTCACCCAACCCCTATCATTTATTGGCTTGCCCGTTCTTTGCGTGCCCGTACAGCGGCCCGGCGCTTTGCCCTTGGGGGTACAAATTATTGGTGCTCCCTACAGCGAAGCGGTGATTCTCCGAGTCGCTGCGGTACTAGAATCGCAAGGCATTATATCTGCCGAATCAATTTAGTGCTAATAATTCTAGGGTTTGTTGTTGCGGTGGAAGCGTCTCTTAGTCCTTCTGGCAATAGCTTTGCGCTTCTGCTTTTCCAACGGGGTTTCAAAGTGGCGGTGCTTTCTCATGTCGGGGAAAATGCCCGCTTTAGAAACTTGTCGCTTAAACCGTCGCAGGGCTGACTCAATCCCTTCATTTTCGCCTATTACAACTTGGGTCATTATTTCTCCTTTTGTTCGGTAGATCAAGTTTTATCATATCAAGCTTTTTGGCCGCGCGACCTGTTGAAGGTCGGGAGATCGACCAAAACCCAAAAATCATACCAGAAAATTGGTTCGTAGTGAGGACTTCAGTCCTTCTTTTTTGCGGACTGAAGTCCTCACTACAAACCCAAATTTTCCTAGTGAGGAATACAAGTCCTGCTTTTTTGCGGACTGAAGTCCTCATTGACTACTGACTACTGACTACTGACTACTGTCAACTGACTACTGACTACTGACTACTGACTACTGACTACTGTCAATTGACTACTGACTACTGACCAACTGATTTTCCTGCCGCAGGTAAGCTTGAATAAACGGGTCTAATTCGCCGTTCATTACATCTGCGATGGCGGTTGTTTCCACTCCAGTACGCAAATCCTTGACCATTTGGTATGGGTGAAAAACATAATTGCGAATTTGGTTGCCCCAAGCTGCCTCTACCATGTCGCCGCGAATCTCGGCAATTTCCGAAGCCCGCTGTTCCTTAGCAACCACCAACAGCCTAGCCTTGAGTAATGCCAGAGCTTTTTCCTTATTTTGCAACTGACTGCGTTCTTCTGTGCAGCGGACGGCCAAGCCGGTAGGAAGGTGAACGATGCGGACTGCGGTTTCTACCTTGTTAACATTTTGCCCGCCCTTGCCGCCAGCGCGGGAAGTCGTGATTTCCAAATCCTTTTCGGGAATGTCCAACTTGACGGATCGATCGAGAATTGGCATCACTTCAACGCCAGCAAAACTGGTTTGACGCTTGTCATTAGCATTAAAAGGCGAAATTCTGACCAAGCGGTGAGTGCCTTTTTCCGATCGCATATAACCGTAAGCGTAGCGGCCGACAATTTCCAAAGAAGCCGATTTAACACCTGCTTCCTCTCCCTCGGAAATTTCCATTAAATGTACTTTGTAACCTTGACTTTCCCCCCAGCGGGTGTACATCCGCAGCAGCATTTCGGCCCAATCTTGAGCATCCGTGCCGCCGGCCCCGGCGTTAATTGTCAAAACAGCGCCGCCTTCGTCGTAGGGCCCAGATAGTAATTGTTGCAGTTCCCACTGGTCGAGTTCGCGGGTTAACTGAGAAAGACTCGATGAGGCTTCTTGGAACAGGGACTCATCGGCTTCTAACTCCAGCAGTTCTAAAATAGCTTTAGCATCTTCCAAGCTCGTTTGCCAGCCGCGATATTGGTCTAAGTGAGATTTGAAGTCATTAAGTTCTTGCAGGGTTTCTTGGGCTCGATCTTGGTCGTCCCAAAATGCTGGTTGGGCGCAGATTTGCTCTAAATCTTGAATTTTCGCTGTAAGTGCGGGGATGTCAAAGATAGTCCTGGGTTGCACCCAGTCGATCGGACAAAGTTTCGATATTGTGTTTGATGTCTAGAACTTCCACTGTTAGTTCTCCGGCGTTGTGGGGTGTATTTTTGAGTTTAGCTGAAATTTTGCTCTAAATGTGCAAATCAATTTTTCAGTAGCACACCAGCTTTGATAAATGAGTCAAGTTTGCCGTCGAGCACCTCGGCGACGGCTGTTGTTTGGATTCCTGTACGCAGATCCCAAACTTTGCCCTGGTTCGCGCTGTCGCTGGCAAATTGATATTCCCGAATTGGTTGGTTAAGGACTGTTTTTAGGATCTCGCCCTGAATATCTGCAAGCTGTTGAACTCCTTGTCTTTGCATAATAGCAAACAGTTTGCTGGTGAGAACCGCCAAAGCCTTTTTTCTATTTTGCAATCGACTCCGCTCCTCCCCAGATATTGCAGAAATACCAGTAGGAACATGAACAATCCTCACCCAACTTTCGAGTGGGTCACTACTCTTCAGGTTGCTACGAGGCAAGATTATTAACTCTAAATCCTGCTGTGGAATCTCCAGTTCCACATACATGGGCACAACTTCCACCGTCGCTGAACTCGCCTGCTTTCTGGTAATATTAAAAGGCGATGTACGTTTCAGTAGATGCACTCCGGTTTCTGACTTTAGATAGCCGTAAGCGTAACGTCCCTCTATTGCCAAAGTTACAGAATTAACTCCTCCTCTTACCAAAATTGCAGAATTAATTTCTAGATACTCCAATAGGGAACCTTCAACATCCGCAACTTTATAGCCTCGGTTTTCTCCCCAACGATAATACATTCTCCGCAACATTTCTGCCCAGTCTTGAGCATCTAGGTCATCTATTGCTGTATTAATTATCAGGTAGGCTCCATTTTTGTCGCAAGGCCCGCTCAAGGATTGCTCTAATTCATACTCTTCGAGAGAGCAGTTAAGTTGAGCTAAATTAGTTTGAAGTTCTTGCTCTAATTCCTCGTCAGCTTGAAATTCGAGTAACTCCAGTGCTGCTGTAGCATCTGCCAAAATTGTTTGGCACTGGTTGAGTTTTGCCTGGTAGGATTGGAGTGCGTCTAGTTCTTGGAGTAGCCGTTCGCCTGTATTGATGCTGTTGCCCGATTTCGGCTGTGCTGCTAGCTGTTGTAACTTTTGGCTCTCGGCGGTTAATGCTGAGCTAAAGACAGTCTTGTAGACCCGTTAGGCGATCGGACAATGTTTCGATGTTGTGTTTGATGTGTAGAATTTCCACTGTCAGTTCTCCGGCGTTGTGGGGTGTATTTTTGAGTTTAGCTGAAATGTTGCTCTAAATGTGCAAATCAATTTTTCAGTAGCACACCAGCTTTGATAAATGAGTCAAGTTTGCCGTCGAGCACCTCGGCGACGGCTGTTGTTTGGATTCCTGTACGCAGATCCCAAACTTTGCCCTGGTTCGCGCTGTCGCTGGCAAATTGATATTCCCGAATTGGTTGGTTAAGGACTGTTTTTAGGCGAGCAACCTGAATGTCTGCAAGCTGTTGAACTCCTTGTCTTTGCATAATAGCAAACAGTTTGCTTTTGAGAAGCGCCAAAGCCCTTTCTCTATTTTGCAATCGACTCCGCTCCTCCCCAGATATTGCAGAAATACCAGTAGGAATGTGAACAATCCTCACCAAAGTTCGGACTACACACCTCACGTAGGGAGGAGGCAAGATTATTAATTCTAAATCCTGCTGTGGAATCTCCAGTTCCACATACATTGGCACAACTTCCACCGTCGCTGAACTCGCCTGCTTTCTGGTAATATTAAAAGGCGATGTACGTTTCAGTAGATGCACCCCGGTTTCTGACTTTAGATAGCCGTAAGCGAAACGTCCGTCTATTGCCAAAGTTAGAGAATTAACTCCTCCTATTTCCAAAATAGCAGAATTAATTTTTACATACTCCAATAGGGAATCTTCAACCAACATAACTCTATAGCCTCGGTTTTGTCCCCAATGAGCATACATTCTCAGCAACATTTGTGCCCAGTCTAGAGCATCTAAGTCATCTATTGGTGCACTAATTATCAGGTAGGCTCCATTTTTGTCGCAAGGCCCGCTCAAGGATTGCTCTAATTCATACTCTTCGAGAGAGCAGTTGAGTTGAGCTAAATTAGTTTGAAGTTCTTGCTCTAATTCCTCGTCAGCTTGAAATTCGAGTAACTCCAGTGCTGCTGTAGCATCTGCCAAAATTGTTTGGCACTGGTTGAGTTTTGCCTGGTAGGATTGGAGTGCGTCTAGTTCTTGGAGTAGCCGTTCGCCTGTATTGATGCTGTTGCCCGATTTCGGCTGTGCTGCTAGCTGTTGTAACTTTTGGCTCTCGGCGGTTAATGCTGAGCTAAAGACAGTCTTGTAGACCCGTTAGGCGATCGGACAAAGTTTCGATATGGTGTTTTATGTGTAGAATTTCCACGGTTAGTTCTCCTAGTTGTGGGCTGCATTTTTGCAGTTTAGCAGAAATTTCGACATTTCAGCAATTAATCCGTGTATCCGTGTCCAAATCCGTGTTCTTCCTTCTTAGATATACTGCGAACCTGTTGAATTGAAAGTTTTACCGCATTCGTGAGCGCATACGTCCAACCTTTTAGAACAGGAAAAACTTTTTGTGAGGTCTTCGCGAAACCAATCTCTGGCGATCGCATCTTTCACCGATTGAGTTCTGAGAGAATTAAAACCATTTCCGTACTTTTCAATTAAAGCCAGCATTTGCGGTCTGTAAGTGTGGTTATAAACAGCGTATTTAGTATGGCTTACCCAACAGCAAGGCCAGAGTTCCGCTTCAAAACTGATGAAAATCTCTTTGCTGGCTTGAGTTTGACAGCTAATTTCTACATTTCGGTAGTAATTGTTTAGGCTACCAAATTTTTCTACCGCTTGGATAAATTGGTCTCCCTGGGGATTTTTATATTGTTCCAACGATGGGGGTTGAAGTTCTTCGCTGGCTGGCTTTGATGGGACAGAAGGAGTTGGTTCTGGTGCTTGAGATGTTTCGATAGCTATAGCTTGATACCAAGCATAATTGGCTTTTTCTGGTTGCCCCAACTGCGTCAAGACTTTAGCTAAATTGCGATAAGCTCCTGCAAAATTTGGTTTAAGCTCGATCGCCTTTTGGTAATAAGCACTAGCTGGCTGCCACTGTTGCTGTTGAGCATAAAGACTGCCGACATTAGCATAAACTTCTGGAAAATCAGGCTGAATTTTAAGTGCCTTGGCGTAACAGTCTGCTGCTGCTTGCATCTTCCCCAAACCTTGAACAGCATTGCCCAAAGTTTTCCAGGCTGCTGCAAAATTAGGTTGAATTTTTAGGGCTTGTTGGCAGGCTGCGATCGCCTCTGAGAGCTTTCCTTGTTTCAAACAGTCCTCAGCTTGTTTGTGCAAGCCAACAGCGGTCTGTGTTTGATTTTGAGGGGCTGACACATTAGCGGTTGCTGGTTGGTTTGGGCGATCGCTCTTAGCCTCTACCGGAGAGTTTTCTGCCTTCTGAGGCTGTTGATTTGCGGACTCTTTCTCATAGATCTCTTTCGCCACAAAACGAGAGGTTGCTTTCGGTACAAACTCGACAAATCCTAATTGTTGGGCTAAATCCCGCGCTGCTTCTACTTGGTGCTGGTTGTGTTCAAATATCAAGTAGTGCCATACAGCTTTTCCGCCTGCTTGGATAAAGGCATTAACCGACTGCATTATCCTGTCCCAGTTGGTATTTTGGCGGTAGATGCTGTTAGTATCGGCCAACCCGTCGATACTAAAAGTTACGCTGTCGTTTTCTCCTGTCATCGCCTTTGCCAGGGCTTGCCACCAGTCGGGATTGCGTCCGCTACCATTAGTATAAAGCCCGATTTGAGGAACTCCCATGCGGTGCAAATACTCGATCGCCGGAATTGTGGTATTGCTAGTCATAGCATCGCCGTAGTTGCCGCACATATAAACCAAATCCAACTGAGAGCAAAACTCTTGTGGGAAAATTCTCTCAATATCCTCCATCTTTAATTCTGCCCCCGGCAAAATCGGGTTGTCGGTGCGGGGACACTGCGGGCAAGCTGCATTGCACCTGGAGGTAATTTCTACGCTGACTCTCCTGATATCTTCATATTTTAAGTACATGAGTTTTCCCCAATTAATTTGTGATTAATATTGAAATCGCGCTCGACAGAATTAGATAACAAGACCTTTGATAGAGTGATTAAAAAGTAACATTATACTTCATGTCTGTCGCCTGCGGACATGATATAAGTTTTTTAAATAAGGGACAGAGGACGCGATGACGACTATCTTGGTGGTAAATCTTAATCAAAAACCGCGGCCCGATGTCGATCGATCCGCGGTTTTTTTAAGCTAAAGTTTCAATTAATCCCGGCCGTTGAGAGCAATCAGCAGGCGCAGAATGAAAATGAACAAGTTGATGTAGGTCAAGTACATCGACAGAGCGGCGGGCAAATACTGGTCGTCGCGGTAGGTGCGGGGTAATATGTAAAAATCGACGATCGCAGCGCCGGCAAATATAAACACGCCGACGCCAGAAATCCCAATTTCCAACCAGGTTGGGGTGTAGACGCCAAATAGAGAGAGCAGAAACTGACCGCCAACTACGACTAACAAAGCAATGACACCTAAACTGATAGTTTTGGTGAGGGCCATGCCGTCTTGTTCAGAAAGGTTGGAGCCAATTTGGCGGGCGGCGATGAAGGTAATGCCGCATCCGAGTGCGGCAAAAGCGATGCCGGAGATGCCGACACCTTGGGTTCTGAGGGCTGTAAATACCAATCCGCTGAGGGTGTAGCCGGAAAGCAGGCTGTAGGTTGCCAGCAGGGGCAAAGCGGTATTTTTGTTGCCTTGTTCGGCGGCGGCGCGGGCGACGAAGAATAGAATTAATTCTACGACGATCGCAGCGATGAATGTGGGGAAAAAGATCCCGGGATAGTTACGAATCACTCCGAGGCCGCCGTAGGTGCCGACAGCAGTTAAGACAAGTCCGCCGCCCACGAAGGGGAGAGCGTTGGAGATGACGTTGGGGCCTACTAGCGCGTGGTTTTTGGCCTCGCGCACGGCTTCGCGGAAATTGCTAGTGTTACTCACGAGGATTTACCTAATGTTGGCTGAGAATTGCTATCTCTATTTTGACAGCTTTACACTTTGTTTGCAAAACCTGAAAGAGTTTAAAGATTTGATAAAGAAGGGGGGTGAAATCACTCCCAAGCAGGGATCGATTGTTTATAATCGACTGCGTACAGGTATGTGTCGTGTCGCTGTCTCGCAGCGTTGCGCGTCGCGGCAAAGCTATAATTGAGGTTAAAGGGCCGGCGCTATCTGCGGCCAGGGGCCAGCTTAAAGTCTATCAGATCGCAGATAGCTGAAGTCAATCAATTTTGGATTGGGGATTTACGATTGGAGATTAAGGAGTATATGCTAGAGACAGGGGCCACAGTTGATTTTAGGTTTTTGATTTGCGACTTAGTTGAAACTAGGGGCCAGAAACTTCAATAATCTAAAATCTAAAATCTAAAATCTAAAATCTAAAATCTAAAATCGGTTCCGTTAATGGCTAAGGTAGCTTAGACAGAGGATACCCGGAAAATTAATGAATAGATCGAGTTCTATCGACAAAGTGCTAAATAGGTAATGTCCAATGACCACATTTTTTGAGCGCAAATTATTGCCACCTACAGCCGGGATTTTATTGGCTGCCGCCGCCGTTATCTCCGGCGGTCAAGCTGCCGTTGCAGCTAATTTCCGAGCCGTTTATACCGCTACTTCAGGGCAGGGTTCAGAATATTTGCTGCTGGCCCAGAATAGCGGTCAACTCCCCCAAGGTACAAATTCTTCCAGCCAGAACCAGGCAACGCCAAGCCGGGAGTCTCTCCCCGCCAGAATTCCTGAGCCTTCGACGGTGGTAGGGTTGGGTTTAGTTGCGGGTTCGCTGGCGCTGACTCGCCGGAGAGTGAGAGTTAAAAATTAGACTTTGGGCAAAAAGTCTAATTTTTGGATTTTTAACCGCAGATAAACGCGGATAAACGCAGATAAATCCGGGTATCAGGATTTTAGCCGATCGCGTCGCGCAGAGCATTTTTAGTCATAGCTGCGATCGACTGTTCGGTAGCTTTCGGCAAGTGATAGTATTTCCCTCCAGAAGTCTTGGCCAATTCCTTCGCAAAGCCAGTCGAAATAAACTTGCTCTCGGTATCAATCACCAGCAACTGCATTCCCAACCCACGAATTTTGGCAGCAATTTCTAACAATTCCTTTTTAATATCAGGCTTTTCTCCTTCTACAATCGGTTCGCCCAAAGAACGAGCCAAAGGAATATTACCGCGTCCGTCAGTAATGGCGACAATCGCAACTTGACCGATATCTCCAGACTGCCGCGCGTTGACTCCCACCCGCACTGCTTGAGTCAAACCGTGGGCCAGGGGAGAACCGCCACCGCAGGGCAAACGTTCCAAACGCTTGCGGGCTAAGGCTATGGAGCGAGTGGGCGGTAGCAGCACTTCTGCTTGTTCTCCGCGAAAGGGAATGAGAGCAACTTGGTCGCGGCTTTGATAAGCTTCTGTGAGTAGCTGCATGACTGCACCTTTGGCCGACTGCATTCGGTTGAGGGCCATCGAACCGGAGGCATCGACGACAAATACGACTAAAGCTCCAGCTTTTCTGGCCAAGCGCTTCGCCCGAATGTCTCCCTGTTCCACAAATACACGGCGTTCAACCCCCCCTTGCCCCCCCTTGCTAAGGGGGGGTTGACTCGCCTGTTGCCCCCCGTTACTAAGGGGGGGTTGACTCGCCTGTTGCCCCCCGTTACCAAGGGGGGGTTGACTCGCCTGTTGCCCCCCGTTACCAAGGGGGGGTTGACTCGCCTGTTGCCCCCCCTTACTAAGGGGGGGTTGGGGGGGGTTAGAATTCCTGTCGCGACGGGCTTTTTGGTAAGGTGCGGCGGCTCGGAGGGTAGCGTCAACGGCGATGCGGCGGACGGGGCCTTTGGGTAAGACTGGCTTGACGTAACGGCCTCTATCTTCGGAGAAAATGGTGCTGCGGCTGCCCGATTTGCCTTGTTTGTTGGCGGATTGTTGGGCGAATAAAAGCACGCTGGGGTCGAGAATTACGCCTTCGGGGTCGAAGAGAAATTCTTCGGGAATGGTATCTTTTTCTGGTTCTTCTTCAGGTTCCGGGTTGTCTTCATCCTCTTGGTCTTCTTCGTCTTCTTGCTCGTTTTCTGGTTCGTCTTGTTCTTGTTCTGACTGCTTTTGGGGAGGCGGTGGAGGGGGAGGAGGAGGAGAGTTTTCGTCTGGGGGAGTTTGGATGATGGTGGCGCGGGGTACGATGACTAATTCTACGGCGCGGCGCAGGTCTTCGGCGTTAACTTCTGTGCGTCCTTCGATGGCGGCGGCGGCTTTGGCGACGCGGACTGCGAATATTTCGGCGCGGTGTCCTTGAACGCCGCCCCGGATGGCTTCTTCTACTAGGTAGGCAATTTGTTCGCGTTTAATACTGACATCTTTGAGCCATTCTCTGGCTAGGATGATTTGGGTTTTGAGGTTGTCGGTGTCTTCGCTGTATTGATTGAGAAATTCTTGGGGGGATCGGGAGTAGGATAAAGCTTGTTCTACTGCATAGACTCTTTCTTCTAGTTCGAGTGCTGCGTCGGCTGAAAGTACGATCGCGATGCGATCGAGCAAATGTTCTCTCAGCGGCCCTTCTTCGGGGTTGTATGTGGCGATAAATAGAGGTTTGCAGGGGTGTTGAAAGCTAATGCCTTCGCGTTCTATTTGGTTGCGTCCTTCGGTTAATACTGTTAGCAATTGGTTGGAAATGTTGTCGTCGAGGAGGTTAATTTCGTCTACATAAAGTACGCCTCGATTTGCTTGGGCTAAGAGTCCGGGTTGAAATACGGTTTGGCCGAATTTTACTGATTGTTCGACATCGACGGAACCTAAGAGTCGGTCTTCGGTGACACCCAAAGGAATTTGAATGAATGGTGTGGGAATTATTTCAGTATTTAAGGAATTAGTATCGGTGGTGTGGGCATCTTGCCCGCCATTTTCTGGTAACAAGCCTGATGCCTGTTCGGCAATAATTTCATTAGGTTCGGCGTTGCAAAAAGAATCTTTAACAATTTCAATGGGTGGCAGTAATGAGTGCAAGGCGCGGGCCATTACTGATTTTGCTGTACCGCGGCGGCCTGCGATCGCAACTCCTCCCAATCCGGGATCGACTGCTGCTAACAGCAGGGCTAATTTGATTGCTTCTTGCCCGACTACGGCGGTGAGGGGAAAGGCTGTGGTGGAAGGGCTAAGGTTGGCTGCAGGCATAGGATTTTCGGATGTAAAAATTTGAACTTAATGTTTAGCTTACTTCTTGGAGGACTTTAACTTCTTGGGGCAGAATCACGGTAAAAGTTGAGCCAACTCCTATTTCTGATACTAACTCGATTTTGCCTTGCAGCAGCGAGACGAGCCGCGATACTATTGCTAATCCCAGGCCAGTGCTTTCGGTGGGAAAGAGCTGTTTGCCTGCTTCTCCTGCTTGAAAGAAGGGGTCAAAGATGCGCTTTGTATCTTCGGGGGCGATGCCAATGCCGGTATCTGTAATTGCGATCGCCCAATTTCCTTCTCCAGCAGGGCGGCAACTTAATTCAATGCTACCAGATTCTGTATAGCGAATGGCATTGCTCACCAGGTTGATCAGAATTTGTTGCAGCCGCCCAGAGTCGGAGATTACTTGTGTTGGGCCGCAGTCGCTGGTAACAGCGAGCTTTAATCCTTTAGCATCAGCAATTGGCTGCATTATCTCTAGTACGGTGTTAATTACAGATTGTACATTAGTTCGCTGCAGGTTAAGTTTAATTTTTCCGGCATTGGCACGAGAAAGTTCTAGTGTGTCATTAATCATGCGAAGCAACTGTCTGCCGTTGCGTAATACTCGCTCGATGTGTTCGATGCCGGGGAGGGTATCTTTGATTTCAGATTGCCATTTTTCTTGGCGCAAAAACAGTTCGGAATAACCAATAATTGAGTTGAGAGGAGTTTTGAGTTCGTGAGCTAAATGGTAGACGTTTTCTTGATTGACGCTGACGAGGCGATTGAGCTCTTGATTGGTGAGTGTTAACTGAGTTTGGATTTGGTGAAGTTCCCGCATCCTCTGATCGACGTAGCTATTGAAACACTGGGCAATTGCTTCGTCTAGTACGGCATCTATCAGCCGAAAAGCTCTGAATACGTCTGCGACGCTTCCTGCTAGCAATTCGGCTTCTAAGTGGGAGAATATTACTTGACGCAATAAATGGTATTCGCGGGCTACTTCTGCGGCGTCGTAGCCTTGTTCTGCTCTGAGAAATCCGTGATCTAAACTGGCTTCAATTATTAGTTTTATTTCGCTGTTTTGATATTGGGAAAGCACTGTGACCATCGCCGCCAGCAGGTGAGGTATGTGATTTTCGATTGCTGAGTGCGGTAAGGCGTCAGCGGTTTCAATTTTCCGATCCTGACGAACTGCTTCAATCCAGTTTTTGACGATAGTATCGGTTTTGTCGGCGAGCACTTGGCTGTAGTCCATGATGTCTGCGTGGGGGTTGAGTTTGGCAGAGATTGCCTATGCTTCATTGTAGTTGAGGGATCGCCCGATCGCCATACCAAACTTCTGGCGATCGCGACCCTGCCAAAAGAAGTAGTTTTGAGGTGATTTTTTCCCTGTGCCGGATCTCTCTCTAGGGGTCGATCCCAGCGTGTTGCTACGATAATCAGCCCTTCAACCTATTGACAGAAGAGCCATAAAGTAGTACATTGCCTCACACTAATAGTTTTTAATTTTAAGTATTAAATTGTTCAGGGGAATAAATGGAAAACGTACAAGCTGTGATTGCTGCAACAACATTTATATGTGTAATTTTCTTAATAATTACAGAATGGATACACCTAACAGTTGCGGCATTTCTGGGAGCAGTGATTCTGGTGTTTACCCACGTGATGACGTTAAACAACGCGATCGAATATATCGGTCGGAGTCACGCCACGCTGGGCTTATTCTTCGGAGTCATGGTAATGGTGAGAGCCTTTGAGCCTACCAAAGTATTTGAATACTTGGCAACTCAAATTGTGCTTTTGGCTAAAGGCAAAGGCAAAAATCTCTTGCTGGGTGTTGTCGCGATTACTACGCCAATTTGTGCAGTTTTGCCCAATGCCACGACAGTCATGCTGCTAGCACCATTAATTCCGCCAATGGCAGAAGAAGTAGGTGTAGATTTTGTGCCGTTACTGATTTTAATGGTATTTGTGGCTAACAGTTCGGGACTGCTGACAATCGTGGGCGATCCGGCGACATTCATTGTCGGCGATGCTATTAACATGAGCTTTGCAGATTACCTGCTAAAGTTAAGTTTGGGCGGGGCGATCGCAGTAGGAGTGATAGTAGTTATGTTGCCTTGGCTGTTCCGCGAAATTTGGCACAAGAACTTAGACGATTTGGAACATTTGCCCCACCCGAAAATCAATCACCCGCGAGTTTTAGTAGTAGGCGGCTTAATTATAGCTTTCGTGCTGACTTTTTTTGTAATAGGAGAGTCTCTGCCCGTGCCTATTTCACCGGCAGCCGTTGCTTTGTTGGGGGCTGCTTTGGCAATGCTTTTAGCTCACCATTCCCAAATTGATTCTGTTAATAATATTTTGCGTGATTTAGATTGGAGCACGCTGCTATTTTTTATGTCTATCTTTGTGCTGATTGGCGGTTTGGAAAAAACCGGAGTCATCGCCAGTATATCTGGAATATTAGCAGTGATTTTAGGTAAGAATATTTTTCTGGGATCTTTAGTTTTGTTATTTTTTGTGGGTTTGATGTCCAGTGTGGTGCCAAATATTCCGCTGGTAGTGGCGATGGTGCCGCTGCTAAAACAGTATGTTGTCAATGTCGGGCTTGCACCGGCAGAAGTGCTGGCGCCGGATTTTGCAGGGCAGTTTCCACCTGCTGTGCTGCCGCTGTTTTATGCGATGATGTATGGAGCAACTTTAGGCGGAAATGGCACTTTGGTAGGAGCTTCTTCTAATATAGTGGCGGCGGGAATTTCTGAACAGCACGGACGCCGGATTTCTTTTCAAACTTTTCTGCGTTACGGGCTTCCTGTGATGGCGGTGCAATTGGTGGCTGCGGCTGTTTATGTAACTATTCGGTTTCTGATTTAAAGAAGTCATTAGTCATTAGTCATTAGTTATTAGTCATTAGTTATTAGTTATTAGTCAGTTGTCAGTTGTCAGTTGTCAGTTGTCAGTTGTCAGTTGTCAGTTGTCAGTTGTCAGTTGTCAGTCAACAGTTAACAGTCAACAGTTAACAGTCAACAGTCAACAGTCAACAGTTAACAGTAATCTAAACTCCATCCAATTCTAAGGGGAAAATTACAGTGAAGGAGGTGCCAACTCCTACTTCAGAAACTAATTCGATTTTACCTTGCAAGAGGTTGACTAATCGAGCGACAATTGCTAGCCCTAAGCCGGTACTGTCAGGCATCACAGAACCCAGGGAGTTGTTGGCCCGAACAAATGGCTGAAAAATCCGATCGCAGTCTTCTGAAGCAATGCCAATGCCTGTATCGGTGATGCAGATACTCCAATGTTGGTCTGGCAATAATTCGGTTTTTATGGTAATATTACCAGCTTGAGTGTAGCGAATGGCGTTGCTCACCAAGTTGGTGATAATTTGCTGCAAGCGCAAGTAATCTGTCATAACTTGATCGAGAACTGGATCGCACTCAAGGGCGATCTCTAAATTTTTGGCTTTCGCCAAAGGCTCGATTATTTCGACAACAGTGCCGAGCGCCGATCGCACATTTGTAGCACTTAGCTGCAAATTTATGCGTCCCGTGTCGTACCGCGAGATTTCGAGAGTATCGTTAATTAATCTAAGTAATAGTCTGCCGTTGTTGAGGACTTTATCAATATGTGCCAAATTGGGAGCCGAATCTTTAACTCTAGGATTGTTTATTTGGCGCAAAAACAATTGTGAGTAGCCAATAATAGAGGTGAGGGGGGTTTTCAATTCGTGAGCTAAGTGAGATATATTCTCTTGACTGGCGCGAAGTAAGCGACTCAGCTCTTGATTTGTAAGTTGCAATTGGTTTTGCAACTCCTGTAGTTCTTGGAATCTTGCCTGGGTATAGGTTTTGAAACAGTCAGCAATTGCTTCGTCGAGGGCAGCGTCAATTAAGCGATAAGCTCGGTTCACTTCAGCGGCTGAGCCTTTTAGCAATTCTGGCTCTAAAGCATCGAAAATTACCCTCCGCAGCAAGCGGTATTCCCGCGCAATTTCTTCGGCATCGTAGCCTTGCCCGGCCCTGACAGTCCCGTGGTCTAAACTTTCTTGTATGACTGTCCGAAGGTCGCTGTCTTCTGATTCTGACAGCATAGTTACGATCGCTTGCAGTACGATGGGAAGGCTGTCGCGCACGGAATCGTAGGGGAGTTGCTTGGCGGTGCCGATTTCCTCGTCGCTCCGAACAGCTTCGATCCAGTTTTCGGTAATTATATCAATTTTATCTTGTAGCGCTTGGCTAAAATCTATCATGGCTTTTATATAAATCAAGTAAGCGATCGTAATTTTATATTTCTAGATTACTTTAATCATTAGCTTTTTGAATTTTCTCTCAACTTTTGGCCTCTGTCGCACTCAAATAGCTACTCCCCAAGACCTATTGACAATATAATACGCTCGTGCTAGCTTAAGTTAAATTGGCTTAAAACGTCAAGCCTAATCCAGCGCTGCGGAATCAAACCAAGCGTGTGGCTGGAGCGGAGGAACCAATTTTCGGGGCGAATCTCTACAGAATTAAAAAGCAAAGTTAAAAAGTGCCAAATTAGAGTGTAATTTTTGATTTTGAAATCTAAGGAGAAGGACATCTCTCAGTCCTAGCCCGTCAGCTAACTTCGCAGGCATTGAGAAGAGACTGAAAAGCCAAATGTTCTGAAAAAGATTGTTTGGCTTCGTCAGTGTCTCAGGTTGGTATTGTTCAAGATTCTTGTACCTGCCCTGACTCTGAAGGAGATAGAAATGTTCATACAGCTTAATTTATCTGCGATCGCACTTGCAGGAGTTGCAACGTGGAAGCGTGTAAAACCCGTTGTCATCCGAGATGCAGTTTTGTTACCTGCTGCGGGTTTTTTGGGAATTATTGGCTTGTGGTGGATTGTTGCCAGCTTCAACAGCGATTTGATTCCCACTCCCTATCAGGCGTTAATCGCTAATTTAGATTACATATTCCATCCATTTTATCAGCGCGGGCCTGGAGATTTAGGCATTGGCTGGCTGCTGCTAGCGAGTTTGCGACGGGTGTTGGTGGGATTTTTCCTGGGTGCAGCAGTGGCGATTCCCGTGGGATTTCTGATCGGGATGTCGAAACCGGCAATGATGGCGCTCAATCCGCTGATTCAAATCTTCAAACCGGTGTCCCCGCTAGCTTGGCTGCCCATAGCTTTATCGATTTTTAATTTAGCAGAGCCGTCGGCAATTTTTGTCATATTCATCACGTCTTTGTGGCCGACAATTATCAACACAGCTTTGGGAGTTTCTAGCGTTTCCAAGGATTATCTGGATGTGGCGCAAGTGTTGGAGATGCCGCGCTGGAGGCGGATTACCAAAATAATTTGGCCGGCGAGTTTGCCCTACATTTTTACAGGTTTGCGGATTAGTTTGGGGATTGCTTGGCTGGTGATTGTGGCGGTGGAAATGCTGACAGGCGGTGTGGGAATTGGCTTTTTTGTCTGGGATGAGTGGAGCCGTTTGAACCTGAGTTCGGTATTTTTAGCGGTGTTTGTAATTGGCATAACTGGATTGTTGCTCGATGCTGCTGTTGACAAAATTCAGGAATTAGTAACGCATCGAGCAGTCAGCAGTCATTAGTCATTAGTCATTAGTCATTAGTCAGCAGCGAACAGTTAACTATCAAGTGTCAACTGTAAGGTGCGTCGCTCATGGATGGTCGATTTTTGTTTGTGATGGTTGGTGGCGACGCACCCTACAACTACAACTTCAAATCTAAAATCTAAAATCTAAAATCTAAAATTGTATGAGTGACAAGTTTTCCAATGAATGGAAGCGCCGCGAGTTTTTGCAAGGGATGGGAATGGCGGCGGCGGGAATGGCTTTATCTGGTTGTGCAATTAGCGCGGATCGATCGGCAAAAGGACTCACAGAAGAAGCCTTAGCCGTAAAGCCAGTTGTCGATTCCCGAACCTTAGAAAAACCAGATTTAACCGTAGGATACGTGCCGGTTAACGATTGTGCACCATTTGCGATCGCCTGGAAAAAAGGCTTTTTCCGCAAATACGGTTTAAACGTCAAACTCAACCGCGAAGCAAGCTGGGCAACCTCCCGCGACGGCCTCATCTTCGGCCGCCTCGACGCCTCCCCAGTCGTATCCGGCGCCGTCACAAACGCCCGAATTGGCGCCGAAGGAGCGCGGCACGCACCCCTGTGCGCGGCAATGACAATTCACCGCCACGGCAACGCCATGACGATGAACAAAGCTATGTGGGATTCCGGTTTGCGCCCGTGGCACGAATACAACGGCAATTTGGAAGAATTTGGCAAACAATTTCGAGCCTTTTTTGACAGTCAGCCACCGGAACAAAGAGTTTGGGCAGTTGTTCTGAGTTCTTCGATTTACGAATACTTTGTCCGCTACATATCGGCGGCTGCCGGTGTCGATCCGTTCAAAGAATTTCGGGTAATTATTGTGCCGCCGCCGCAGATGGTAACGAACATCAGGATTGGCGCCATGCAGGCTTACATGGTGGCAGAACCTTGGAATACGCGGGCCATTCAAGGCAATTTGGGAGTGGGTTTTACCTTCGTGCAAGGCAAGGAAGTTTGGCTGGGACATCCCGATCGCCTTTTGGGAGTAATGGAATCATTCATTGAGGAAAATCCGAAGACTTATTACTCGCTGGTGAAGGCAATGGTGGAAGCTTGTCAGTATTGCAGCAAGCCGGAAAATCGCAGTGAAATATCGGCGCTGCTAACTGAGCGATCGTTTACGGGGGCGAAACCGAAAAAAGGGGCGATCGACAAATTTACACGACCGGCAATTGTTGGCGACTACAACTATGGAGGGTTTGACGAAAAAGACCGCACCATACAATCGGAAGATGCAACTATTTTCTATGACATTCCTAAGAATTTGCCTCAAATACCGGGAAATCATTCAACATTTATGTGGCAGTCTCAGAGTATTTGGTTGATGACTCAAGCCGCTCGCTGGGGACAGATTAAAGAAGTTCCAAAAAATGCTGAGGAATTAGCTAAAAAAGCTTGGAGAACCGACATTTACCGCAAGATTGTTGCCGAAATGGGGATCGATTGTCCCAAGGAGGATTACCAAGTGGAACCTGCGGAACTTTTTATTGATAAAAAGGCCTTTGATCCAAGCGATCCCGTGGGTTATTTGAATAGTTTTGAAATTAGAGCTAACCGCCCTCAGTCTTTTTTTCAGTCTTAATGTTTGAGATGTTGCGCTTTTCCTAATGTCCCGCCAGGGAATAAATTCCCTGGCTAATAGCTAAAGTCGGTTGAAACCGACTGCCCAATTTGAGGATTTAGGCAATAGCCAGAAAAGTCAATTAACACTTTACTATTTTTGAGGAGAATACCGTGAGTCAATACACTTCTACTTCTACCAGTACCCAAAGTTCGGTTAAGAGCGATCGTCTATTTCTAGAAATTGACAACTTGTTCAAGTCGTATAAAAATGGTGACGGTAGCGAATTTAGCGTTTTGGACAATATCAATTTAAGTATTGGAGAAAACGAATTTATTTCGGTAATCGGTCACTCTGGGTGTGGCAAATCAACGCTGCTAAAAATAGTGGCTGGTTTGGAAAAACAGAGCAGGGGAATGGTGACACTGGAAGGAAAAGAAATTCGCAAACCTGGAGCCGATCGCATGATGGTATTTCAGCACTACGGATTGCTGCCTTGGCTGACGGTGCGGGAAAATATTCGGCTGGCCGTTGATGAAGTTTTGCAAAGTCTTAGCCGCCCGGAGAAGATTAGTCTTGTCAACGAACATCTAGCAATGGTAAACTTAACGGCAGCAGCCGATAAATATCCAGACGAAATTTCAGGGGGCATGAAACAGCGGGTTGGGATTGCGCGAGCTTTGGCGATTCGACCGAAAATGTTATTAATGGACGAACCGTTTGGAGCGCTGGATGCTCTGACTCGCGGCAAGTTGCAGAAACAGGTGCTGGACATCTGGGAAAATCACAGACAAGCTGCAATGATGATTACTCACGATGTGGATGAAGCTATCTATATGTCCGATCGCATTGTACTGATGACAAACGGCCCGGCTGCGACGATAGGTGAAATTTTGTCAGTGCCGTTTGCGCGCCCGCGCGATCGCCAAGAGTTGCGGGAATCCCAGGAGTATTACGAACTCCGCAACTATGCTTTGAATTTTCTCGATCGCTATTTTACCCAAGACGAATAACGCCCGACGGACAGACCAAACAATTCACTTAAGAGAGGTCAAGCCTGTGAATCTCAAAACAATGTTAGCGCGTTTTGAAAGTGCATTGGGATATCAAAACTTAGCAGAAGAAATGGTGTTGCTGCCGGAGCCACAAGCGCAAGGTTCTAAGAAATCAAAAGTTACAAAACAGGCAAAAAGTATCAATTTTATTGTCGGTTACAATAGTTCTCCCAAAAGCCAAACAGCTCTGGACATTACCCTTTGGATGGCGCATCAAACTCGTTTAGTAACAACTAAAGAAGTCACGGTTCAAGTTGTCTACGTGATCGACGAAGCGCCCAAAAGTTACGGAGAAGATACTTGCAAAGTTGCTGTGGGAAATGCCTTGGCTGCCAAGCCGAAAGTGTCGGAGTTAGAGGAAGCATTTGCCCTTAACTGTGCAGCGCCTGCGATCGCTTTACCTCAAACCGAAATCCCATCAATATCCCAGGGAAAAAGTTGGATAGATCCGCCTGATTTGAGAGCAGTTTTTGGTCAAAATAATGAGTACGAGGTAGCAGATAAGTTGCTGTGGCAAGCGCGCTGTTTGGCTGAGGAATGGCGCGGTTTATTCAAAGCTCATTTACGCATCGGGCGGGTTGCTACAGAACTGAGAAATGTGGTTGAATTAGAATCAGCAAATTTACTGTTCTTGGGCTGTGATTCTGGCAACCATCGGCTGGTTAGGGAACTAGGCAATAATTTTCCGTGCTGCGTGCTCGGGATTCCTTCGGCACTCAGCTATCAGATGGATTTTGGGCCTGAAGAAAGTTTGAGCAAGTTGCAGTTGGCGACAACTATACCTGCACATTAAACTTGTTCAGCAGTTACGCAAAACTTCTATATGTAAGGTGTGCACTGCACACCCTACCGCTATAATTCAATACGGTTCAGTTAAGCTCGATCCCCCCTAGCCAAGGGCGGGCACGGGGGCACCGCCCCTACAAGGGGGGGACAAGAAATTACTCTTGCGTCCCCCTTCTTAAGGGGGATGTAGGGGGATCTCCGAGGAATAAATAGTTTTAACCCAAGCGTATTGCGCTATAATTCGCGCGCCAAACCTTTTTTTACCTTAGTCCTATCTCGATGAAAAATTAAAAATAGTTTCCTTGATGGAAGTCCCAATTACGAGACAATTGGGGCTTTTTTTGATTGTTGATCTTTTTAAAATTACAGTCAAATAAAATTCTCGGCACTTATCTGATCGTAGACAGTTCGTTAACTAATTTTATCTTTCCTCGGCACACAGAGCGCAGCAGGCGATCGATCGAGCGTTTGTCTTCCTCAGTCAGATTTTCGTCAAAAATAGCAGCCATCAAACCGTACCTATCCGCTAGAGTAATGTAGCCATTTTGATTCACTTCGGCAAACAGCTCGCCCAAAGCAGATGGAATCAGGTGGACAGGAGTTTGCATAGTAATTGACTCTCTACTCGACGATCGCGCGATCGGGCGTTTCTGCAACAACAAAAGGCGATCGCACTATAAAAATTTATAGCTGTATAGCCTTTAAAGGTGTGACAATAAACAGCAAAATTTGTGAAGTAAATCACCTTTAAAGTTGGCGAATTATGATATAGCTTGCAGGTGCGTTTTAGGGAAGAGCGAGCAACTGCAAACTTAATGTTTTCTAAAGATTGAAAATCGGCACTTCCTCCACAGGTTCAGCTAACTCAAACTTAAACACCCGCGAATAGAAATAGAATTCGCCGTCAAGAGTTCTTTTGATATTTTCAGCGCGGCGAAAACCGTGGTGTTCCCCTTCATAAGCAACATAAGCAACCGGCAAACCTTTAGCTTTCAATATCTCTACCATCATTTCCGCTTGATTGGGCGGAACCACTTTATCTTCTAATCCTTGAAAGAAGATAACGGGACAAGATAAACGTTCGGCGGAATGAATCGGCGAACGAGCTACATACAAATCTTTTCTTTCAGGATAAGGCCCGATTAATCCATCCAGATAGCGGGCTTCAAACTTGTGAGTATCCGTTGCCAAAGCTTCCAAATCGCTAACTCCATAATAGCTCGCACCGGCCTTAAATACATCGCGGAAAGTAAGAGCGCACAGCGTAGTGTACCCCCCTGCGCTGCCTCCGGCGATCGCCATTCTTTCGCCATCAACTAAACCTTTTTGAGCTAAATATTTAGCACCGTTAGCGCAGTCGTCAACATCGACAATTCCCCAACTATCTTGCAGTCTTTTTCTGTATTCTCGACCGTAACCAGTGCTGCCGCCGTAATTAACATCGAGCACGGCAAAACCGCGACTCGTCCAATATTGAATTTTCAAATTCATGCTGCTAGAAGTAGCAGCAGTTGGGCCGCCGTGACTTTTCACAACTAACGGCGGTTTTTCACCCGCAGGCGCTGCGAAATCTTGATTTTTCGGGGGATAGAAGAAACCGAAAGCAGTCAAATTGTTTTCCGTGGGGAATTCAATCGGTTCCGGTACAGAAAGATAACCAGAATTGATGCTTAAATTGCTCGATTTCCGCAAGATTTCTAGTTGACTTGTTGCTAAATTCAGTTGTACAATAGCACTAGATTCAGTCGGCGAACCTGCCAAAAAAACAACTGTTTCTCCCCGCCCTTTGATCGACGAAATATCAGTGTAAGGCGTTTCAATTGTTGTCAACTGCTTAGTCGTTAAATCAAGACTCGCTAAATACCACAGGCCTTGCTGAGTGTAGGTGCAAATAATTTTGCTTTCCGAGACAACGGCATAAGTAGACATTCCAAAAACCCACTGGGGAAGTCCGAATTCAGCCGCCATTTCGCACAAGCTGGTTTCTATCTCTGCTTCCCGCCTTACCAAGGGGGGATTGAGGGGGGTTCTAGATTGCCAGCGGTAGAAATTCCACCAGTTCGACTTGTCAGAAACAAAATACAAAACTCCATCGGGCGACCATTCCGGTTGAAAAATCGACTCATCAACCCCGCCAGCAACCAAGTATTTTTCACCTAAAGAACCGTCAGCATTAATTTCTGCTACCCACAATTCTGTGCCATCCCACGGCATATTTGGATGGTTCCAACAAATCCAGGAAAGTAGAGAACCGTCTGGACTTAAACGAGGGGAAGCATAAAAATCATTGCCCTGAGTTAAGATTTGAATATCTTCGCCGTTATCTAAATTAATGCTAACAATAGTATTGACAGGTTCGCCCTCACCTGCATAGTCTTCGCGCACGCAAATCAGGCGATTTCTCTGCTTGTCAACTATCGCATCTGCATAGCGATAATTAGCAGCAGGTGTCAGAGGTTGGGGTTGAGAATCTAATGCTTGAGAGTAAATACGTTGGTCGGCAAAATGAGAAAAATAGACAACACCGCCAGCCACTGCAAAGGAAGCGCCGCCGTATTCGTGAACGCGAGTGCGAACATTAAAAGGATGCGGTGTCACGTCGCTGATTTTACCGTCAGGAGTGCGCCGCACGAGGACGCTTCTTCCCGCTTCCGAAGGTCTTCCCTCAACCCAGTAAATATCATCGCCGTCAATAGCAATTTGTCCGAGTCCGACAGTTCCAGAAACAATTAAATCGGAAGAAATAGGTGATTTCCAAGACCCGTAAGGTGATACTGTATTCATATAGTTGAGGCAGTTGTGTTTCTAGAACAAAAAAATTAATATTTGTACTTTACACTAATTCAGTCACTGGGGAAGCAAAATGTCCAAAAAACTCGTACTAATGGATCACGACGGTGCAGTTGACGACTATCTCTCAGTCGTGTTGCTGATGACAATGGAGGAAGTCGAAACTCTGGGAGTAATTGTAACTCCTGCGGACTGCTACATTCAACCGGCCGTGAGTGCAACGCGCAAAATCCTTGATTTGATGGGGCGTTCAGAAGTTCCGGTGGCGGCGAGTACGGTACGGGGACTGAATCCATTTCCGGTGTTATTTAGGCGAGATTCCTTTGCAGTCGATCGACTTCCCATTCTAAATGAAAAAGGAACCATTGACACGCCGTTAATATCAGAACCCGGACAAAACTTTATGGTACGAGTTTTGCGAGATGCAGCCGTACCAGTCACATTAATGGTAACGGGGCCGTTAACAACAGTAGCGCAAGCTTTAGATATCGCGCCAGAAATTGAAAGCAAAATTCAAGAAATTGTCTGGATGGGAGGCGCCCTCAATGTTATGGGCAATGTTAGCAAAGATATGGAACCCGGACAAGATATGTCGGCGGAATGGAATGCTTACTGGGACCCG
This sequence comes from Microcoleus sp. T3_B1, assembly GCF_036700445.1. Classification (NCBI taxonomy): domain Bacteria; kingdom Bacillati; phylum Cyanobacteriota; class Cyanophyceae; order Oscillatoriales; family Microcoleaceae; genus Microcoleus; species Microcoleus sp. T3_B1. Next base: position 28,631 of record NZ_JAUBOX010000015.1, on the reverse strand, counting down.
ATAGCAATCGATAGAATTTGGCAAACACAAATTCCCGTTGTCATGTGTCCTTTAGATATCACGAATAATGTACCGCTGACTGTAGAATTTTCCAATCTCTTAGCAAAACAGCGCAAATATCCAATTTCCGACTTAGCAGGACAGTGTTATGCCCTAGCAATATCTCAAGATTACTATTTTTGGGACATTTTGGCAACCGCTTATTTAGCGCATCCCGAATTTTACCAACTGCGAGAATGGGAAACAGAAATTATTACCGAAGGCATCAGCCAAGGACGCACACAAGTTAAAATAGGAGGGCGAAAAATTCAAGCAATGGATAAAGTAGACACAGCCCAATTTTACAAATACATATTACAACAGTGGGCGAAGTAAAAATCACAATATCTGCTAGAACTGAGCAAAATATCCGTACAAAACCCGCCCCGACACAAATATTCACATTTTCTTCTCTTCCCTCTCTTCCTCTGCGCCCTCTGCGCCCTCTGCGGTAAAAAAAAACTCATCTCAAAAATGCTGCCAATTATATCAATTCTCCCCTTAGCCCAAACCCCTCCCGCACCTCAAGAAATCCTCCAAATCCAAGAAGTGCGACCCCTCCCCGGACAGTTAGACAACATACCAGTATTTAACAGCAACAGCCCCGAATTAGTGCTGCAAGAAGGAAGTTTGCTTTCGACATTTCCCCCGGATGGTAAAAGATTTAGGAGGACGAAAAATTCAAGCAATGGATAAAGTAGACACAGCCCAATTTTACAAATACATATTACAACAGTGGGCGAAGTAAAAATCACAATATCTGCTATAACTGAGCAAAATCTCCGTACAAAACCCGCCCTGACACAAATATTCACATCCTCTTCTCTTCCCTCTCTTCCTCTGCGCCCTCTGCGCCCTCTGCGGTAAAAAAAACTCCTCTAAAAAATGCTGCCAATTATATCAATCATCCCCTTAGCCCAAACCCCTCCCGCACCTCAAGAAATCGTCCAAATCCAAGAAGTGCGACCCCTCCCCGGACAGTTAGACAACATACCAGTATTTAACAGCAACAGCCCCGAATTAGTGCTGCAAGAAGGAATTTTGCTTTCGACATTTCCCCCGGATGGTAAAAGATTTAGGAGGACGAAAAATTCAAGCAATGGATAAAGTAGACACAGCCCAATTTTACAAATACATATTACAACAGTGGGCGAGGTAAAAATCACAATATCTGCTATAACTGAGCAAAATCTCCGTACAAAACCCGCCCCGACACAAATATTCACATCCTCTTCTCTTCCCTCTCTTCCTCTGCGCCCTCTGCGCCCTCTGCGGTAAAAAAAACTCCTCTAAAAAATGCTGCCAATTATATCAATCATCCCCTTAGCCCAAACCCCTCCCGCACCTCAAGAAATCGTCCAAATCCAAGAAGTGCGACCCCTCCCCGGACAGTTAGACAACATACCAGTATTTAACAGCAACAGCCCCGAATTAGTGCTGCAAGAAGGAATTTTGCTTTCGACATTTCCCCCAGATGGTAAAAGATTTCCGGCCGCACATTTAAACTTTCCGTTTCAAGGACGTTTCGACATATTTGCCCACCACATAGCCCGCGCACCTTCCCCCGAAGATTTGCGAACATTGTATCAAGGAGTAATTGTTTACAATCCGGGCAATAAACCTGTAAAATTAGATATATTGCAAGCTGCGAGTTATCTCAGCCAACCCGATGCACCTTTCATTGAATTGCCGCCGCAAGTCGATAATTCAAACAGTAATATTTACGCAGGGCCGGGAAGTCGCGCTGTGAATGATATTCTCAGAGGAAGGAGACAGTCTGACTTTGAGCCGCAGTTAATTATTCCACCGGGAAAAAGCCAATTGTTGATGAATCATGCGATACCGGTGCGGGGATTGGTACCGCCGCTAAACGGTCGATCGACCTTGATGCGGTTGCGGAGCGATGGTATAGTCTATGTTGCCAGTCTGGCGATGTTTGCCCGAGTTGATGCACAGGGAAACGGACAGGGAAACGAGCGATCGCCCAATATAGCAGAATGGCAAAACTTATTAGACAATGGTAATATAGCCGGGCCGCGCGATCGAACTCCCACACCGCCAGAAATCACCGAAGGTCAAATAATTTACGGCCGAGTTGCCGGTGTAGCATTAGGTTCAGAATGGCGAGCACTTCTCTCAGACAACCCCGCCACCTCAAACCTAGCAATTCCCCAACCCGGAACAGCATTTTCCTACCCATTAAGCAGCCTCCCGCGCGGAATGCTGGGTACAAATCAAGTGCAAAGTGCGAGAATGCTAGTCCGCTACCCAGATACAGCATACCGCGCCCACGGCAATTACGGAATTCAATACAATCTCAGCTTGCCGCTGTACAATTCTACCAGCAAAAATCAAACTGTAACTGTCGCGATTCAAACTCCAATTAAAACAGACAAATTAACTTCAGGAGGACTTAGTTTTTTAGAACCTCCGGCACCTCAAACTTTTTTTAGGGGAACTGTCAGAGTGCGCTATACTGATGACAATAAAGTGCCTCAAACTCGCTACGTGCATTTAGTGCAGCGGCGGGGACAGCAGGGGGAACCTTTGGTAAAATTAGAGATGAAATCGGGAGAAAAGCGACTTGTAGATGTAGATTTTATTTATCCGCCCGATGCGTCGCCGCCGCAAGTTTTGACAGTGAAAACCCATTAAATTTGATCTGCTGCTACGGGTAGGCACAGGCCTACAAATACAATACGCACTTAACCAGATTTGATATTAGTTTCGCGTTGGGCTGCCTTGGTTTGTGTCTAGTCGGTATCGGCAAAAAAAAGATGAACTTCTCTAAAAAATTCTGGATAGTTGCTTGTTTTGTGTACGTTTTAATTCTTCTCAGTATTATGCTTTTAGCAGGTACGGGGAAATTAGTCAACTTTCCTCTAGCTCATCCGCCTTATGACAAACTCGGCCACTTTATTTTGTACGGAATAGCATCTTTTTTGTGCCATAGAGCAAGTGGCAAAAAAAATATGAATTTGTTTAATTATTCAATTCCTTTCGGGCCCGCAATTTTTACTATTTTCACTGCTGCGGAAGAAATGCTGCAAGCGATTTTACCCAATCGTACTGCTAGTATTGAAGATTTTTTATTTAGTTTTGGCGGGATTGCAATTTTTTATTGGATTGGAGAAGTTTGGGATAGAAAAAAAGGGCATTGATGATATAGAAGGCAGAAGGCAGAAGGCAGAAGGAAGTTCGGCAACGGATTCTGTAACGGATGTAACGGATGTCAGGAAGAAGGAAGTTCGGCAACGGATTCTGTAACGGATGTAACGGATGTCAGGAAGAAGGAAAAAGGAAGTTTGTAGGGTGTGCAATGCACATCAGTTGACGAGTGTCAGCAAATTTTTTTACTGGTGACTCTGCCCGCACGGGTCAAGAGATATGGGTAGCATAAACTGGAGCAACTGTCAATACGCTGGCTGCTGCTGTCGCAGTTAAAAATTGATTTTTTTTGAACTTGTTTAAGATTAGCAATTAACCGAGATTTCCCATCTCGACAATGTGTTTGAGAGCGTTTAATCACTCTCTTCCAAAAAGGTTTGTACTCGACCGTTCGGTCGCAAAACAACTCTAATTTTCGGGTTTTTTCCATTAGAAACGGCAGAAACAAACGGCTCGCCGGCTAATGGCATATTAATTTGCTCGATATAATCTGCTGCTGCTTTTCCCATCGGCACAATACTTTGAACTGACCCATTTTCATCGATCAGCACGCTGTATTCCAAAGTTTGTTCCATTCCTTCAGGAGGCTTCCAGCGTTCCTCAAAGTAAGTTCTAGCTTCTGAAACTTGAGGAATGGTATCAAATAAAGTGTGGTTTTTTTTGCTAGCCGCCACCTGGTTGTTATCCTCAGACTCCGCAGGCGGTTGAGCGTCCTCAAGGGCTGGGAGTTCGGTACTGGCGGGGGGGACAATCGGCTCGATGGGGCGGGGGAAGGGTTGCGGCGGGGGAACGGGAAATCGGGAAGCAGACAGGGATGGAGGCAGGGGGGGCGGTACGGCGGGAGCTAGTCTCGGCGGTAATGGGGGCAGCACGTAGGGTACTGGTGCGGGTGCTTGGGGGCGGCCCTGGGGCGGTTCTTCGGGGGCGGGAATAGTGATTGTTGACCCTTGAGGGAATGCTGGGGCGCTCTGTGGGGCGCTGGCTGCGCTGCCGTTGGGGGGAAATAGCAGGGGTGGCTGCTGGATGGGGCTGGGTTTGTTGGTGGGGGGAGTTGGCGCGAGGGCGATGGGGGGCAAGCTGGGGCTGGGGGAGGCGGCGGTGTTGATGGGCGGGGGCGGCAGCGGTGGTAAACCGGGTGTGGCTGCGGGTGTTGGTGCTGGGGGTGTCGGTAGGGCGGGAACTGGACTGGGGGAAACGCCGGCAGCTAACTGGGGGTTTCCGGGAGCGGTGCTCAATTGTGGATTGGCGGGGGCTGTGGCGGGGGCTGTGGCGGTTTGCGGGGATGTGGCGGTTCGATCGAGCATTTTGATGATTCCAGTCGTCAGGCCCGCGCTGGCGACCAGCATTGCTGCCACCTTGAGCCAGGGTGAGGACAGCGGCCGTTGGGACTCGCGGTTGAGGTTGGGAAGCGCCATCACTTCGGCGGCGCAGTCATCTAGCGCTGTGGCCAAGTCAAACAGTTGCAGGGTGCTCAAGGGAACTACTGGCCCGGATTCTGCGGCGCTCAAAGAGCCTAAAAACAAGTTGTGGGCGAGCAAGCCGCGGGGCTCTAAGCGGGGGGGAACCGGAAGGTAGGCTGTGTTTGGGGCGGAGGTTGCTAGTTCGGAAGTGTGGACGGATCGATCGAATATAACGGCATTACGTGCGACTTCTAGCGAGTCTGAACCCGCAGGAATACGATCGGTTTGAGAGTTGAGGTTGCTTTCCCAATCGCGGGATTCGCCGAGCAAGTTTTGGACGTAGTTGCTGACAGCTTCGTGGAGGGTTTCGAGTTGAATTCGATCGCCCCTGAGAGTAACGTGTTGGGTATCTGGCAGCCTGGGGTCGTCGAGTCGCAGCTCGAAACTTAAAGATTTAAACACGGGTTGGCCCGCCCAGCGAGATAGAGGCGAACTTTTGGCTGTAATTTCCAGCGTGCAAGTGGGGGGCGTGTACCGTTTGAGAACCATAGCAGGAAGGAAGAAGGAAGAAGGAAGAGGGAATAACTATGTTTTATCTGATATTTGGCAGCATTCTCAACAAGCTTTTTTAGCAACAGGCAAGATGCCTGTTCCACAATAAATAAATTTTCTGGTGGAACAGGCATCTTGCCTGTTCCCGATGTTTGTGATTCTCGTTCCCATTATGCTTAGCTTAATTCTTAGCGCGGTCTAGAAGAGCCAGCCAGAGGCGGCGGTGGCCGCCGGGACTGCTGTAAAACAGCAAATCGATCAGGAGTTTTAGGGCCAAATCAGTCAACTCTCTGGCCGATAAATTTTCTGCATCTTCCATGCGCGAGCCATAAGTGTTGCTGAACCTGTCAATATAATCTCCCAACAAAGCAATTGTGTGAGGTTCGCGGTTTTGCTCTGCCATTTGTTCGAGCAAAGCAACAGCGCGGCGGATTAAAGCTTGGTGCTGTTTTGCCAAATGACAGCTTATCAAAACGAGCGATCGAGCTTCCTCCACATCTAGTTTTTTGCGCCCTCCGTGGCCTTTCCGCAGCGGGTTAGATTGGCGCAGCCGCCACAAAGCTACCCGATCGGCTACCATTGGCTCTAAATTCAGTTCGGCTGCTACCTTGAGCATCGCCTCTGAGCCTATTTCTGCCAGTGCTTCTAGGGCTAACAGCACTAAATCCAGTTGGGCTTTAATGTTGTCCAACTGGGTAGGTTCTGGTGCTTTTTGGGTCAATTCTTCCCAGTTGGGAGATTGGCCCCTTTCGTTTGTGGGAGCGGAGGGCTTTACGGTCGAGCGCATGGCTTCAGCACGGGAAATTAAGACTGGTTGAGGCTGGATATCAAACAGTATGCCGTGATTCAAGCTTTGCGGCCTGTGGGCAACAGCACATCTGTTAATTTGTCTCCATAGCTCGTTGCTTTGATTCCGGCAATCCTAACTGCTGGACGGAGTTGCGGGTGAAAAGTTGCGGGTGAAAAGTTGCGGTTTCAAGTTCGATCGATCGCAATCCGCAAAACCCAGAGATTTTTACTTCTAACCATCCTACGCCGCAGAGTGACCGAAATCAAATCAGTGGTTTGAAACGATCGGGACTTATATCAATGCAAAGATCCTAGCGCTCTCGAATGCTACTTATAGTCTGTCGCTACTTATAGTCTGTCAGATTATAGTTGTGATTGCTTCATCTGGCGCAATGTATGGATATTACGGAGCAATTTGGTAAAAAAGTTAGACATTTCCGAAAGCTCAGAAATCTTTCCCAAGATCAGCTTGCAGAACTATCTGAATTACATCGCACCTATATTGGTTCAGTTGAACGAGGTGAAAGGAATATAACTCTACTTAATGCCAGCAAAATAGCCAAGGCATTATCCGTTAGTCTAGCTGATCTGGTAACTGCTGATGACTGAAAGAAGACTAGAGCAAATTTTAGCAAAATACCAAAAGTCATTTACCGAAAAAATTTATGCAGAAGAGAATGAAGAACACGATATCTTAATGGATGTGTTTGGTATTTCTCCAATAATAAAAAAAGAAAATAGGCAATATTGGAAGAGTTAGGTATGTGTTGGCAATTGTTAGTTACTGAAACGTGTAAAACATATTGCAGTAGCTTTCAGCCAGCATTTAAAGTTGGAAGCGATGAGCCGTGCGATCTGATTGTTGATGGGTACGCAATAGATACAAAATATCGTATTGGCTCAGGAGACTCTGGAACACTGAAAAAGTTCAAATCTTATGGCCCACTACTTCGTACTTATAATTACGAACCCGTATTTTTAATACTTAGACAAGATAATTTGCCCGCAGCTATTACAGCGTGCCAAGTAGGGACTTGGAAAGTTTACACTGGGGACGATTCGTTTAATTTTATACAAACAATAAGCGGGTTTGATTTAAAGTCATTTCTTATTGAAAAAGTGGGAGAATTCCCTGTATACCGCTGAAACTATCAAGGCGCTTGTTAATAATCTCTATGTAGTCAGGTACTATTTCAATGCCAACATACCTAATGCCAAATTCTTTCGCCGCCAGCAATGTAGTTCCCGATCCTGCGAAAGGATCGATTAGAATAGAATTTTCCAAACGCGGTACAAATATTTCGACCAGCTTTCTCATTAGAGCGATTGGTTTAACTGTGCAATGGACGTTAAACTCCTCGGTTTTCTCACGCTGTATACCTTCTAAAATATTTGACTGAAAACCACCAAACTGATCTTTAGTATAAAATAGACCAGTACCATACTCCTGTAGAGTTTCCAAGTAATTATTGACCAGTGGTTTTTGAAGTACGCAGATTGCTTCCCATTCGTTCCTCAGACAACTGTGCCAACCATCCCATTGTTCAGAATTTTCATATCCTTTCTTCTCTAACTGTTGTTTGATATTGACACCTTTAGGAATACCACTCGATCTTTTATAAACAAGAATATCTCTCGCATAGAAACCAGCACTTTCAAGTGCTACTTGTACGTGAGCAACCGTTCGTGTGCTATTGAAAACTAAAACTGTCGCACCCGGTTTGCAGATCCGAAAAAGCTGCTCACCCCACTCAAAGCACCACTTTTCATAATCCAGAGTGTTGTTGCGATTCCTTTGATACCATTTTTCGTTTCTGACTCCACCTGCTAAACCACTGCCATAGGGAATGTTTTTAACAAGGGTTTTATTTCTCTTGCCATTGACTCTTTCAATCCGCCTTTGAATTTCTGAGTCATCCCATTTATGACCAATAAATTCATAATTATAAGGTGGGTCAGTGATACAGGCAGAAATATAATTTTCTGGCAATGTCTTCATCACTTCACGACAGTCGCCAACCAAAACTTCATTTGAGGGAGTTTTTTTCATTAGTCAGGCAGTTACTAAAGTGGGAAATCAACTCTTAATTATTCCACATTTGCAGTCTAGTATCCATTCCGGTTGCATCAGTATGATATGTTCCTTGCGAGTTGTTTTGCGGCATACAACTAGATATAGCAATCCTAAATGATTCAGATAAATCTGTAGGGGTAGTGCTACCCCTACTCCCCGTGCCTACCCCCTATCTATCGGGCAACCACGGGGGGATTGCCCCTACAATAATTATGCAAATGATTTAGGATTGCTATAATTACGAGTCAACCGGAAATGCGTAAATCCTGACTACTTCAAATAAACCACCGTCACACCTGCGCCTCCTTCTTTTTGACTAGCCAGCTCAAAGCGGGAAACCTGCGGGTGATTCGCGAGGAACTCGTGAACCCCGCGCCGCAACTGTCCCGTACCTTTGCCGTGAATTATCCACAGAACTCCGTATTCCACAGCCTTGGAAAGAGCTCTGTCTATTTCGATTTCTGCGTCTGAGACTCTCGCACCCCGTAAGTCGATCGAATTATTAGCAGTGCGAATGGCAATTTCGGGATTGGGTTTTGGAGATTCCGCCGCTGCTTGCTTAGCTTTAGCGGTAGCGAGTGCTTGTGCTTGGGCTGCCGCCTTGGCTAATTGAGCTTTAGTTTCGGGTTTTTGACCGTCTAGGGATTCAATTTCTCCTAGTTTGACAGTCATTTTCATAATCCCAAACCGAACGCTCAACTCTTCGTTAGCATCGGGGCCGCTGAGGACTTCGGCGGTTTGGCCCAAGCTGGGAATGCGGATGCGATCGCCCACTTTCGGCATAAAACTCGGTTTGGGTTTAACCGGTTGTTGGCGAGAGGGCAGGTGTTTTTCAGAAATTTGATTTAAAGTATCTGTCGCTTGTTGGGCATTTTGAGCCGTCTGGTTGCCCGACTGCAAGCGACGAATGATTTGAGCAATTTCTGATTTTGCCGACCCGATCGCCTCATTTACTGCCACTTCCTGAGCTATTTTTAGTTCTCGCTCCCGCTCTTGCAAAGCGGCTGCTTTTTGAGAAACTTCTCTGTGCAGTTTTTCGGTTTGGTGTAGCAGTTGAGTTGCTTCTCGGGCCTTGGTTTCCTGTTTCCGGCGCTGTGCTTCGAGTCCAGCAATCACTTGATTGACATCTTGAGATGCTCCCCCGACATAGGTTTGAGCTTCATCGACTATAGATGCTAGCAAACCGAGTCTTTTGGCAATGGTGAGGGCGTTGGAACGTCCGGGAATTCCCCACAGCAAGCGATAGGTTGGCTGCATGGAATTGTCGTCAAATTCTACTGAGGCATTTTCAAAGCGGGAGTCTTGATATTTAAGGGCTTTGAGTTCGCCAAAGTGGGTAGTTGCAACTGTTAATAGGGAATGTTGGGCGAGGTATTTCAACAGGGCGATCGCCAATGCACTGCCTTCTGAGGGGTCTGTCCCCGCTCCTACTTCGTCTAACAAAACTAAAGATTTGGGAATTGGTAATTGGGAATTAGTATTTGGGATTTGGGGTTTGGGAATTTGTAATTTAGGTTTGAGGATTGGGAGAGCAGAAACAGTGTTCTGTGTATCTGTGACTTCTTGGTCTTGCTGTGGGGAATTAGTAATTGGAAGGTTTGAATTTTCTTCCCCTTCTGCCTGCGATTTATTGTGTAAAACTTCTAAAATGCGGCTGATGCGGCGGATATGGCCAGAGAAAGTAGACAAACTTTGCTGCAAAGATTGTTCGTCACCAATATCAGCCAAAATATTGTCGAACCAAGGCAATTCTACGGGTTCGCGGGCGGCAACAAACATTCCTGCTTTCGCCATTAAAGCTGCCAATCCCAAGGTTTTGAGGGTGACAGTTTTGCCGCCAGTGTTGGGGCCAGTGATGGCGACGACGCGGATGTGCGGCCCGATCGTTAAATCGACCGGCACGACTGGAAAGCCTTGCTCGTGCTGTTGCTGCCAAACTAATAAAGGATGGCGCAACTGGCGCAGGGTAATTTGCGATCGCAGGTTGCGAATTAATAATTGACTGTTTTCTGAGTTTTCCTCATCTTCTTTTTCCTCATCTTCTGTTTCGGGATTTTTTGGTGCTAATTCTGGCTCTCCCAATTCGATAAATTTCGGAGGGTTTGCTTGCAACCAAAAACTATAACGCGCTTTAGCTGCTGCTAAATCTAAAGTTGTAACTACAACCACCAATCTGTCTAAATCGGGTTTTACTGCTGCGACTTGCTCGGTGAGGGCGCGGCGGACTGCTTCTTCTTCGGCTTGTTCTTGCCTGAGCAACTGCCGCATTTGGTTGTTAAGATTGACTGTGCTGTGGGGCTCTACGTAGAGTGTCGCGCCGCTGGCAGAGGAATCATGAACGATGCCCGGTATGGCATCTTTTTGGGGAGCTTTGACGGGAATGACAAAGCGTCCGCTTCTTTGGGTAATTAGCTGTTCTTGTACGGCGTTGGATTGGCGCTGCAAAATCCCCTGCAATATTTGATAAATGCGATCGCGCAACTGTCGCATTTGAACTCTAATTCCTGCTAATTTAGGAGTGGCTCTGTCTGCTACTTGAGCGCGATCGTCTATACAGCGATGGATTTCTTGCTCTAGTTCGGGATAAGTCCGCAATTGGGCTGCCAGTTCTTTGAGCGTCGGCACATCTGCCTGAGAGTCAATTATCCGGCGCAATTGCCTTGCTCCGGCGAGGGTAGTAGCAATTGCCAGCAATTCTTCGCCGCTGAGCAAACCTTGGAGTTCGGCTCGCTGCAGGGAAGTGCCGATGTCTTGGATTCCTTCAAAACTCAAAGCACCGCCAGCGCGGCTCTCTAACTGATAAGTTTCCTGAGTTTGAGCGAGGAGTTCTGCTGTTTGAGCTTGAGTTGCCGGGATTGCGAGGTCAAGGGCGGCGGCGACGCCGAGTTTGGTGGCCGCGAAGGTAGCCAAGTGCTGACACAGGCGCGGCCATTCTAATAGTTCTAGTGTTTCGGCTTGAATCAAAGTTGAGGTGGTGTTGGTAATTGGCATTCCCAGGCGCTGACCGAGAAGGTGAATTTAACGATACTATTAATTAATTTTAAAGTTTTTTATTGTTTCCTGGCGCAATTTGAGAAAGTATCTGCGATCGCCCTCAGCAGTCTTTCGACCGAAAGCTCTGATGTAACATTAATTACGAAGGAGAAAATTGGCATTTTTGCATTACCCGTCTAAAATTATACCTTCTAGTGATACCATTCCCCAAAAAATATGCAAATTTAGGCAAGCTCCCAACTATTATTATACAGTAAGTCCTTCCCAATTTTTTACTCTAAAATATAAAATCTAAAATGGTATAAGCTATTTTTGGTTTTGAGGGAGCGGGTATGGGCTGTTTTTTGATGTAATTGAACTATTTTGGAATTTTAAATCTGTCAGCGCAATTCTGGCGGTTGTATCCTAAAAAGTAATTTGTGGAGGTGGTAGAAGTATGGCAAAGATTCTGGCGATCATCGCGGATACTGTGACTTTTCAAGTTGTCCAAGAGTTACTCAGCCAAGAGGGACATCAGGTGAGAGTCGTTCCCGACGATAAGGAGGGTTTAGAGTTGGCGAAGGAATTGTCCCCCGATGCGATAATTTGCGACGGGAGTTCGCCTCAAATCAACTTTTTGGAGGTGTGCCGGCTGGTGAAAGCCGAGCGAGAATTGGCGGCAGCCTATTTTATTCTGCTGACAACACCGGAGCAATTTGATGAAGTTCAAGCATTGGATGCGCCCTTTGACGATTTTCTGTTTAAACCGATAGTTAAGCAGGAATTATTGGCGCGGGTGCGTGCGTCTAAGCGATCGCACGAGTTGAGGGCGCAGTTGGAGTTAACCCAGCAAGAATTGGATCTGTCGCGCGATCGAATGCTGCAAACTGAAAAAATGTCTAGTTTGGGCGAATTGGTGTCTGGGATAGCCCACGAAATTAACAACCCAATTACTTTTATTTACAGCAATCTAACTCACGTCCAAAGCTACGCGACCGATTTAATTGAACTGCTGCGATTGTATCAAAAAGAGCTAGTCAATCCCGGATCGGAAATTCTGCAAAAGCAGCAAGATATGGATGTGGAATTCGTACTCGACGATTTATTAAAAATTGTGAGTTCCATGCGTACCGGGAGCGATCGCATCCGCCAAATAATTTTGTCGCTACAGGATTTTTCCCGCAGCGATCGATCGGGCTGGCAGTTATTTGATGTTTCCGACGGTTTAGAAAATACTCTGTTGTTGTTGCAGCACCGCTTGCCGGCTCGCGAGGGAAGGCGAGACATCAAGGTGATGAAACAATTCGGCAATTTGCCACAGATTGAGTGTTATGCAGGTCTGCTCAATCAAGCTTTTCTGAATATCATCAATCACGCGATCGATGCTTTGGAAGAGTCGGCTCAAGAGTTAGAGGAGTTGGAATCCATCAAATTTAAGCCCGTGATTTTGATTACCACTCAGGTAGTCGATGCTCAGCGAATTTCGATTGAGATTGCTGATAACGACATCGCACATAGCAAAGATATCACAGCCCAAATTTCCGATCCATTTTTGGGAGTAAAACCTGCGGAACCACCCATATCATCGGGACTTGCTCTCAGCTATCGGATAATTGTAGAGCAGCACAAAGGAGAGTTCAAGTGTTTTTCCGAACCGGGTAAAGGCACTAAAATTCAGATAGAGCTTCCGCTGCGTCACAGTTAATTAAGAGTATTTACCGTTGGTGGGGGCGGGTTTTTGCGATTGTTGGTTTGAGCCTGAGATTATGGTGAATCCGCCCCTACAATGACTGGATTTTTTTTATGTAAAATTTTGTAGAGGGAATAGCAGAAGTTATCGAGAAGAGACTTGAGTTGATATTCAAGAGATTTGAAGGAGAGAGGTCGAGAATAGAAATATGAATAATTCCCTGGAGAGGGGCAACCACGGGGGATTGCCCCTACAAAACACGGTTATGTAGATGTTGTGTGTCTAGGAGTGGAATAATTAAAGGGAGACTTGCGCGCCTTGAGTATCGAGGCCGATCGCACGCACCTCAGCCTTTACCCCAAATTCCATCCAAGCAGCCGCCATTTCCCTCTCAACCGCCTCAGCGTTAGCCACATCCGTTAAAGCTAAAAGCGTGGGCCCGGCACCGCTAATTACCATTTCATAGGCCCCTGCATTCAGGGCAGCTTGTTGCACCGCTTCATATCCCTTAATCAGAGATTGCCGGTAAGGCTGGTGAATTTTGTCTTGGAGGGCGCAGCGCAGCCAGTTTTCATTGCCAGTTTCCAAAGCCCGCACTAGCAAACCGAGGTGTGCAGCATTAAAAATCGCATCAGCCTTGCTGTAATCTGCAGGCAAAACTTTGCGGGCTTCGGCTGTAGACAGTTCAAAATCGGGGATGGCTACCACGGGCACAATATTCGGATGCCAGGGAATATCGCAAATTTCCCAAGCAAAACCCTCTGCATCCTCCTCTCTGTGTTCTCTGTGCCTCTGCGGTTCAATTCTCAAAGTTGACGCAGCGAGGCGACATCCTCCTAGTAAAGCGGGGACAACGTTGTCGGGATGTCCTTCAAGTTCGATCGCCAATTGCATCACTTCCACCTGACTCAAAGGCTTTCCGGCTAACTCATTTGCACCGACTAACCCACCGACAATAGCTGTGGCGGAACTTCCCAAACCTCTAGCCAGCGGCACTTGCATATCTATATGTATGGCTACGGGCGGCGGCGATTGGTTGAGGTATCCGTATAACTTGACAAAGGCTAGATAAGCGAGATTGCTGTCATCTGTCTTGACTTTGGCGGCTTCTTTGCCTGTAACAGTAATTTTTAGTTTCTCTGTTGCTGAGGGTTCGAGTCGGGAGAATTGGAAGCGGTTGTAGAGGCTTAAAGCGGCGCCGATGCAGTCGAAGCCGGGGCCTAAATTGGCGGTTGTAGCGGGTACAGTAACGGTAACGGTGGAAGTTTCGGGCATTTTTTGAATAGTTAATTTGGAATGTTTAACCGCCGATGAATGCGGATGAACGCAGATAGAAGGATATTATACTATGTTTTCAAAAGCACTCTATTCTTGCAGCATTTGAAGATGCTTGATAGCATCTTGATAATCGTTGGTATTGCCGTCTTTTTGATAAAGTTCCGCTGCTTTTTGATAATCGGCGATCGCCCCGTCTTTGTCTTCTAAGAACTCGCGGACTCTGGCGCGGTTGTAGTAGGCGTCGCCGTAGTTGGGGTTAATTTCAATTGCGCGATCGAAATCTGCTTTAGCTGCTGGATAATCTTTGAGATTGCGGCCGTGGATGATGCCGCGTTTGTTGTGGGCTTTGGCGTAGTTGGGGTTGAGCCGGATGGCTTCGGTGTAATCGGCGATCGCCCCTTGAATGTCTCCTGCTTCTGATTTGGCTAAACCGCTGTTAAATAAGTCTTCAGCAGGATTTTGAACGATGAGTATTGGCGCTGACTCTGCTGGAATGGCAGGGGATATGTCACCCAAAACGGTAACTAATCCTAAAATGCCGATCGCCCGGTAAAAGTGTTTCATAAATCTAAGCAAAAATTTGAGCAACAGAGCAACTAAAGCCAGGTAACAAAGGCGAGGTCAATTCATCAGCGTTCAACAGCGTAGCAATGAGCCTTAAACTTGCTTGTTCCCTGCGATAAACTTCTATTTGCTGCAACCGCCAATTCACAATCCAGTATTCCTGTACTCCTCGTACCGAATAGAGTCTGAGTTTCAAATCTCTATCCCGTCTTTCATTGTCTGCCCCGGAGGACAATACTTCAACAACTAACTCAGGTGCGGCGGTTAAATGGCCTGCTTCGTCTAGCAAGATAGCCAAGCGTTCATTGCTGGCCCAAACTACATCAGGAATAACACAATCTACATCTGTAAAAATAACTCCTGGACTAATTACTGATTCTCCTAATCCTGTTTTTTGTGACCAAGTTTTTAACTCCATGCAGATATTAGCACAAACTTCTTGATGATTCCAGTGTGCCGCCCATGTCACAAATAACTCTCCATCAATAATTTCGTAACGATCGCCGTTATCGGGCAATAGTTCTAAATCGGCGGTAGTCCAGCGTACTTTATCAGATATTGTCTGGCTCATAAGCTGTGTTGCATCTAGATTGCCTATGGTTTAGAGAGGGAGAGCGGGAGAAGGGGAGAGGGGGAGAGGATTTGACGATTTTTGATCGGGACTCGAAATATACAATTTAAATGCACAACAGCTTACAAGCACTCTTGATAGGTGATACAAACATTCTAAACGATCGAGCTTCTTGTCGCTCCACAGCTTGAAACAATCCGGCTACACTGACTTTCGCTTTTTGCAGGCGAGACTCAGAATATTGAAACCCGCCTGGGTGCGGGTTTCGTGTTTGTAGACGCGATTTAGCATCGCCAAATTGTCCGATCGCCCAATTTAAAATTATTTAAAATTTCAAATCGCGCGATTACTTCAAAATAGTTTTAGAAGCAATCCGAGTTTTCTTGCGATCGGCTTCACTCAATTGTTCACCAGACTGCAAACGAGTAGCAGAAGTTTGCAGCACAGTTGCGGCACTTTTATCGCCCATTTGCAGAGCAGTTTTCGCAGCAGTTTGCAGCATTGTTGCCGCGCCGGCGCGATCGCCCTGTTGCAATCGGGTTTCTGCGAGTTGAGTTTGGCGGTATTTAGCCAAAGCTAAAATGTGCTGCTGTACCATCGGGTTAATGGCCGGCTGATAAACTTTCAGGACATTAGCGGAAAGTGCAACAGGATCGGAAAGCAAACCTTGACCGACACTCGGATCGTCGTAGCGAATTTGCAATTGCCCGATCGCCTGTGTACCTTCGGGCAACTGTCCAATATAAATATTAGCCAAAACTACTCGCTCTATATCCTTCATTAAATCTCCCAAACGTACCATAAAGCGATCGCCCTCTTGCTGTACCGGTAATTCGATCGTATCCGGGGCAACTTGGGCGATCGGTTTGAGTTCGGCTAACCGCACTTTTGGCATTAGGGAAAATAGCAAATAAGCATTAGTCAAACCTACACCTTGGACGCGGCTAAACAGTTTACCAAACTCGTCAACCGCATCTTCAGGACGCTGAATGTGAGCCAGAGCACCGCCGCCTGCATCAGCAATCTTTTCCAGAATATCCTGGTTCCAGTTATCGCCAAATCCCAGAGAATTTAAAGTCATGTTGTAGTCGGCCGCCAATTTAGCCAACTTCAAACACCGGCTGTCGTCGCCGTGTTCGTTTTCGCCGTCAGTCAGCAGAAATGCCTGAGATATAGCTTCTTTTTTACCTTTGCCCAACTCTTCAATACCTAACTTAATGCCCTCATCAATTGCTGTGCCACCGGCAGATCGCAATTGCTCAATTTGCCGTTTAATGCTACTGGGGTCTCCCACAATTTGATTGGGGACGAGGACTTTGGCTTTATGGTCGAAAGCCACCGCGCAAAAGCGATCCCCGGGCTTCAACCGGTCTAGCAAGCGTCCGGCGGCTTGTTTGACGGTTTCCAAGGGGCGTCCGCCCATCGAACCGCTGTGGTCGAGAATCAGGCACAGGTTTAAGGGTACGCTGGAGTCGATCGAGCTTGCCATCGCAGACACCGAAATCGCTAGCTGGCGCTGCGTTGAGGGCGCAGCAGCGTCAAGGTTAGGGTCGTTTAAAACCGGGAGCAAACTAACTTTCATGCGGGATACCTAAAGATTGCGTTAGTATTTCTTTAAGAATAGCTCCATCAGTTCAGGCAACATTTCGGTTATGTCAGGAACCTCAGCCTAAGTGCATGAGGCTTGTAAGAGATTCTTGCGAGCCGTCCTGACCAGCCTAAGACTTTCGAGGTCTACGTTTTTTGAGTCATGACACCCGCTTGATGCGAAGCTAGTCCCCTGCCCTGTCATTTGCAGTTAAACAGTTTTAAGGTCACTGAAACAGTGCTGCAAGTTTAACAAGCTCTAAAAACAAAGGCGCGTGCTAACTTTACCCGTAAGGGAGTTTTGGAGAAGACCACATCTCCACGGAGGGGCAACCATACCCCTCCACCCCAATCCAATGTAAAGCCGTCCTAGAAGGACGGGGTTTCAGACTCATTTTTCTGATGAACACACCCATTAAAGCAGTGCAATCGCCATACTACGGGGAAGGGAACTCTCGGACGCCACCTCCCGATTTGCCATCCCTGTTGCTGAAGGAGCGGATCGTTTATCTGGGGATGCCTCTGGTGCCTGCGGTAACAGAACTGATTATCGCTGAACTGTTGTTCTTGCAGTACGAAGACCCGGATAAGCCGATCAAAATCTACATCAACTCGACCGGCACTTCTGGTTACAGTGGCGAACCCGTCGGCTTTGAAACAGAAGCCTTCGCTATCTGCGATACGATTAGGTACATTAAGCCGCCTGTGCACACTATTTGCCTCGGTTCGGCAATGGGGATGTCTGCGATGCTGTTAGCGGCTGGTACAAAAGGCTTTCGGGCGAGTTTGCCCCACGCTTCGATTGTGTTGCACCAACCCAAGGCTTACACGCGGGGTCAAGCAAGTGACATTCAAATTCGGGCTAAGGAAGTGCTGGCAAATAAAGCGACGATGCTTGAGATTTTTGCAAGCTGTACTGGCCAACCGATCGAAAAGATTACTAAAGATATGGATCGGTTGCTGTACCTGACGCCCCATGAAGCTAAAGAATACGGTTTGATCGATCGCGTTCTTGAAAGTTCGGAAGAATTGCCGAAACCGCTGCCTGCTGGAGTCATCTAACTGGGAATTGGAAATGGGGAATGGGGAATGGGGAATGGGGAATGGGTAATAGGAAATGGGGAATGGGCATGAGTAATAATTAAGGGTTAATGGCTAGTAGTTTCTACCCGGGTTAGTTATTCAATAGTCTTTTTATGACTAACAATTCCCAATTACCGATTCCCCATTACCGATTCCCAATCACCAATGCCCGATGCCCAATTCCCGATGCCCAATTCCCAATTACCAATTACCAATTACCAACTAAACGGAGTTCCGAATTATGCCTATCGGTGTGCCAAAAGTTCCCTACAAGATGCCGGGGGGTTATGATACTCAGTGGATTAATATCTACGATCGCCTCTACCGGGAACGGATTATTTTCTTGGGCAGGGACGTTGACGATGAAATTGCCAATCAAATCATCGCTGTGATGCTCTATCTTGATTCGGAAGATTCAGGTAAGGA
This sequence comes from Microcoleus sp. T3_B1, assembly GCF_036700445.1. Lineage (NCBI taxonomy): Bacteria > Bacillati > Cyanobacteriota > Cyanophyceae > Oscillatoriales > Microcoleaceae > Microcoleus > Microcoleus sp. T3_B1. The sequence continues at coordinate 10,437 of NZ_JAUBOX010000015.1, read as the reverse complement.
TATTATTTTGTACATCAATTCCCCAGGCGGAATGGTGTCGGCAGGCATGGCTATTTTTGATACCATGCAGCACATTAAATCGGACGTGGTGACGATTTGTGTGGGCTTGGCTGCTTCGATGGGTTCTTTCCTGTTAGCTGCCGGTGCGAAGGGGAAACGGTTAGCTTTGCCTCACTCGCGAATCATGATTCACCAGCCTTCTGGGGGCACGCGGGGACAAGCAACGGATATTCAGATTGAGGCGAAAGAGATTCTGCGGCTGCGCCACGAACTCAATAATATCTATGCTAAGAATACTGGCAAGCCGATCGAGAAAATCGAGAAGGACATGGATCGCGACTATTTCATGTCCGCTGAGGAAGCCAGAGAATACGGCTTGATTGACAGAGTGATCGAAGATCGTCCGTAAGTTATTTTTGCGCTACCGTAGTGCGGGCAACCCTCGCACTACAACCTAGTTCGCAGTAAATTTTGGCAGAATCTTTACCTTTAAGGATTCTGCCATATTTAACTTAACAGCCGGGAAGTCCAAGGCGTGTATAAGGCGGAGATATCTTGGAGGCGTCCGGGCGATCGCAGTACCCCGAATAAATTCAGCAAGAGGATGAAAGGCGCGGCGGTCGGAGGTACGGAGCGAGTCAATTATACTTTGGGAGCATCCTGATTCTCAATGTATATTCTAAGCATTGAAACAGTAGCACCACTACAAGATGCGATTTTCTACTAACAAGTCTTGCGCTTTTAGCATTCACACATTATATTTGAGGAAGGTCGAAAAAAGGAAGATATCATTGCAGCTAACCTACAAGTACAAACTGAAACCCACTCGTCCCCAAGCAGTGACGATATCGACTCACCTGGAACTCTGCAGGCGACAGTATAATTACCGTTTGAGCGAGAGATTCAAATGGTGGGAAGCTACCAGAACACCCATCAATACTTGTCCTTTGAATGCTTCTATAGTCTCAGTAGAGGAAATCTACAAGAATATTCCTCTGACTAGAGTGCAAACCAGAGATGGCAGGAAAAAAGATGAAGCAGGCAATCCCATAACAAGAAAGGGTGATATTTTCTCAAATATTGATGGTGGTTATGTACAGTGGCAAACCGTACAGTTAGCTGACTTGAAAAACACCAAGAAACTATTTCCTGATTACAAAAAGTTGGATGCCCAAGTCTTACAGGATGTAGTCAACAGGGTAGAAACTTCTTTCTCAAACTTTACGATACTTGACAAGAATGGCCGCCGTAGGGGGAAGCCTAGATTTAAAGGTTTTCATTATTACAAATCGTTTACTTATCCTCAACTTGACAATTTGAATATTATCAAAGATGAGCAAAGCAGGATTTGTATTGACCTAGCGAAAATAGGTCAAGTGCCGATGGCATTCCACAGACCAATACCGAAAGGATTCAAGGTTAAGACGGGAACGGTTATCAGAGAAGCAGACGGATGGTATATTTCCCTAACGCTAGAAGATAAAACAGTGCCAGTAACGGTTGCAGAAATTCAACCGACTGCCGAAAACTGTCTCGGTATTGATTTGGGAATTACGAATTATCTCTATTTGTCCAATGGCGAACGAGTCGAAAATCCTAGATTTTTGAGAAGGTCTTCTGAGAAGTTGGCCAAACTTCAAGCGAGGTTAGCTAAAAGAGTTAAAGGATCTAAGTCTTGGAAAATTATCAAAGACAAAATTTCCAAACTTCATCAATTTGTAGCGAGAACAAGATTAGATTTTCAATTCAAGACTGCACATAAATTATTCAATAAGTGTGATGTTTTAGTTTTGGAAGACTTGAGTCTCAAGAATCTAACTAGACGCGCCCAAGTTAAGACTGATATTGAGGACGGCAATCTGGTCTACTTGCCCAACGGTCAAGCGGCTAAGAGTGGCTTAAACAAATCAATGCTTGATGCTGCTCATGGTCAGTTTGCTACTGTTATCAAATATGTCGCTGGTAAACTAGGTAAAAGCGTTGTATTCGTTGACCCGAAAGGCACTTCTCAACATTGTTGGAACTGTCTCAACAAAGTGCCTAAAGAATTGTCTGAGCGATGGCATTCTTGTCAGTGTGGCGAGGAACTCGAGAGAGATGAAAATTCAGCCAAGCTTATCAAAAAGATTGGCTTGAATTACGAAAGTGGCGGTGGTTCTACGTCACTCAAAAAAGCCCTTGCAAACAGGGAAAAAGAAGCCTGCAGTCTAACGATACTCCGTTGACCGTCAGGTTTGTTCACTGGTATTATCAACGCTCATTCATGCTAGATGGATATTGCAGATTATTACCGACAGTTAGGACTGAGGTCTGGCGCGAGTTTATCGCAAGTTAAGGCCTCTTATCGGCAGTTAGCCAGACAGTATCACCCCGATGTGAATCCGGGAAACGAACAGGCTAAGAATAAGTTTATTGCTATTACTGAGGCTTATAAGTTCCTGGTGAATGTTGCCCCCCACCATGTTGCGGAGTCGAAAGTTGCCAATTCAACTGTGCCGCCTACTTGGACACCGCCGGATCAGGAGGTGAAAGCTCAACCGCAGGCAGTTAAAGTGACTCGAAAAGAGGCTGCGGTTCAATCTAATGCGGATCTGTCGGCTGCGGAACAAAAGTTAAAGCAAGATGCTTATTTTGAGCTGCAGCAGTTGCTGAAATATCAGAGGTTCCCACGGGCGATCGCCTTGATTGAGGGTTTAGCCCAGCGGGTTCCCGAAGATTTGGAGGTGCGTCAGTGGCAGGCGATCGCCTATCAGCGCTGGGGACGACATTTGATCGGAGAAAAGCAGGTTGATAAGGCGAGAATTTATTTGAAAAAGGCTGTGAAAACTGACCCTCACAATCGGGCTTTGTGGGCGGAAGTTGAGCGCGATTTTCGCAGGTTGGAACAGATTTATTGAAGCGATGTTGCGTCCCCCTTTTGCAGGGGGTCTGCGTCGTGAATTTTTAATTTTTCTAAAATAACTTGGGTATTTTCAGGTCGGTTTTCCGGTAGCGGTTCCATCAATTCGTCGATCGACTCTAGGAGTAACGGGTCAATATCTACAGCCTGGTTCCTCCAATTAATTTTACCAGTTTTTTCATTAACGGGAAAGTTAATCGGCTCTATGCCTGTTAATAAATGTACAAAAGTACGCCCTAGGGCAAAAAAGTCCGATCGCACGCCTGCTTTACCTAGAATTTGTTCCGGTGCGGCGTATCCCGCAGAACCTATGGGTGCGGTCTCTATCTCTGCTTCTGTGGCGGCGCCGAAGTCAATTAATCTCAATTTCCCATTGGCTTCAAGCATCAGGTTGGATGGCTTAATATCCCGATGCACTACATGATATTTGTGGATTTCCTGCAAAATATTGCTCATTTGTTGCAGCCAATCAAGAGCGAGATTTTGAGAAACGTACTGTTTTTTAGTTAAGAATTCTGCCAAGTTTTCTCCGGTAATTTTTTCCATCACCAAACAAGACAATTTCTGGAAATTATTGGGGAGTTTAATTGGGAAATAACCGTCAGGTTCGACTTGGGGAACTGAGCCCTTTCCGGCCAGCCAAATCAAAACTCGCGCTTCTTGCTTGAACACGCGAACTAAATCGGGATTGTGTGTGTGTTTCAAGACTTTTAAAATTTTGACAGTGCCCCATTCGTTTTCCCCGGTTCCCAAGTCTTCAACTTCAAAGATGTCTGTGGGGCGTGCGGGATTGGGCGATCGCACTGGTTTAAGGATACGATAGCGATCGGCAATTAACAAATCCGTGCCACAAGCCTGACAATTTTGAGCAGCAGCAGGATTTTCACGTTGTTCGCATTGAGGATTGATGCAGTAAATCATCGGCCTTGATACGTCGACGACTGACGGATTTAACAAATTGATTCAATTATTAGCATAAAACCCAGCAAAACTAACCTTAAACGTTGTTGGCTCCTTCGATCCGCCAAGCGATAGCGATCGCCTTTTGCCAGTTTTCGGGAGTATCCTTCATCCCTAAGCCCTGATGCTTTCGCTTCCCCCCAAAAATGGGATTGTACTTGGTACTGAACTGTAACCGGAGTGAACCGTTATCGGACTGTACTTTGATCGTCTCAGGGGTTGCTTGTGATTTAGCGTACATATTGTTTTTTCAAGGTTCTGTAAGGGTTTTAGCCTTCTATCAAGTTTCTAGCAATCCTCGGTGAATCGAGCTGTGTGCATAGCGTGAATGAAGGCACAGAAACAATATAACACAGATAACCGATAGTGCATCCAGACTAGCGGTTGAAACCAAGGCCCGGTGGCTGCCAATAAAAGACTCAACATCTTTGGGAAAATATACTCACTTATTTGTCACAAATTTTACTACAAAAATGCTAAAAAATCAGCAACCAGAACACGGTCTTAATGTTTTAGTTACTGCTATTTTTTCTAAGGTACTTGGCGCGCTTTGAAGGCTACTTGAGACACGATAGACGGCAATACGCTTGAGTTAAAACTGTTTATTCCTCAGATATCTCCTTCCCCTCCTCGCCTCCCTTGGGGGACGCAAGAGCCAATTCTTGTCCCCCTTGGGGGGCGAGGGGGAAGCTGGCGGATTTGAACCGTATGGGGATAGAGGGCAAATCTCGCCATTACCTAAAGGCTCAACCCCTCAAATAAAATTCTCCCGCGCCAAAAGTTAGATTTCGGCGCGGGAGAAAAGGGATAGAGCTAAATGGCTCGTTTATTCCTCGTAGATGCGGCACTCAGCAGCGTCAGGATTGTCGTCGCAAAATTTTTCAAAAGAATTCTTAGGTTTGACTTGCTTTTGGTGGGAAGCTTCTGCTTGCAGTTCTTCAACTGCGTCCCACGCCGCCGCGCATTCCCCGGAAGTGGCGCCCTTGAGGTCACAGACGGTACGAGCGCTTTCTAGTTCTTCTTCAATTTTTTCTTGGATGTTGCCTGCGGGTGTTGTTGTCATAAAAATTGTTGGTAGGAAAGTGTAGGAGAATATGGTTGTCCCCGACCTATTTCTAGGTAATGTTAGCACGCGCCTTTGTTTAGTGAGCTTGTTCGGCTAACGGCACGTCCTTAACCCAAATAAAGATGTTGCCGGGTAAGGTTCGAGCGTCACCGCTCTCCCCTCCCCTAAGAACCGGACGTGAGGCTTTCGCACTCATCCGGCTCAAGCCTTATTTCAAGCTCGGAAAACTTGGGTTTTGAGTGTTCCTGATTATGGCACGTTTTGTGCAAGTGCCGAAGGTTTTCGATGTCGTCTCGTCCGCCTTGAGAAACAGGGATTATGTGATGGGTGTCTATTTCCTCTCCATTGAATAGAGGTTCGCCACAAGTTGGACATTTCCAGTTCTGGTTTTGAGCGATTTTGTAATTCCGAGAATTTTTAACCCAGTAGCTCTTACCGTATTTTTGGTGGCGATTATCCCAATACTCCTTTAGAGAGGAGTCATCCGGTGACGCTTCCCCCTTGACCTTTACATGGCGTTCAATGGGTGTGTATGCTATCGGGTAGAGGATTAAATATTTCTCTTTCCCTCGGCGGTCGCTAGTTGTTGTAGCGAATGTCCATGTATTGCCATTTATGGTCTTGAAGTAGCGTTTCCGAACCCATTTTGCGCTTTTCTGTGGGTGTCTACGCTTTGCCCATTGCCATAGGTATTGCCATACCCGGCATGAGATATATCCAAAGGTTTCCTTGCTAACTTGTCCTTTGTAATAGTTAGCAAAACCTCGAAGAATTGGATTGAGTTTTCTGATGACCCCCTCTTGTTCTACTCCGTTCATTGCCTTTATTTCTTTCCCGATTCGTTTACAAAAGTCTAAGACTTTCTTCTTCGAGGGTTTGACTAGCAATTTGCCATTGTAATGGCGGTGGTTGTATCCAAGGAAATCAAAACCATCATCCATTGACGTGATTAGCGTCTTCTCCGCGCTTAATTCGAGTCCTCTTTTTGATAACCATTGTTGAATCTGGATTTGGGCTTTTTCAAGACTTCCTTTGTCTTTGGCTGTGACAATAAAATCATCAGCATATCTGACCACGCCAAGTTTTGGGTTGGTGGATTTTATGTAATTTTCTAATCCATGCAATCCTATATTGGCAAGTAGGGGTGAAATAACCCCACCTTGTGGCGTACCCATCTCTGTTGGATTTAATTTTCCTTCAAAGAACAATCCAGCTTTTAACCATCCTTGGATAAGACTTCTTTTGGGGAAGTTACTAATCTGGTTCAGGATAGATTCATGAGCAATGTTATCGAAAAATCCTCGAATGTCCGCTTCTAGTACCCATTTGTCATTACTTCCGTATCGTTTAGGCAGAACTCTATTGACGTTCTGTACAATGGCATCCTGACAACTTCTACCAGGTCTAAAGCCATAGGAATTTGGCTCAAACACGGCTTCCCATTCGGGTTCTAGTGAATTCTTAATTATTGCCTGTTCGATTCTGTCGCGCACGGTTGGGATTCCAAGCGGTCGTTTCTTTCCATTAGGTTTTGGTATCTCCACCCTTCTGGTTGGTTGGAGATTTCCCCCCTTCCAAGTATTTACCAGAGTCACCCTTTGCGCTGGGGTATTGATAATTTCTTTGTCAATTCCTGCCGTTGCTTTGCCTTTATTGGTCTGGGTGATACGCCGAACAGATAGTAATAAGTTTGCGTAGCTTCGTTGCATTAACTTCTGTAGACTCCTAAGAGTTTTGAAGTTACCAAGTTTTCGAGCACGAAAGATTCTTTGTCGTAGATTCCTAACAAGTTTGTTGACCTTTGGCCATTCAATATGGCTCCAGTCTTCTAGTTGTTTCTTCAGTCCGTTTGTTGACATTACTGCCCCCATCTAACTTGTCCTCAGATTTGGTTTCTTTGACATTTTGTCTTTTCGTATAAGACCCAGATGAAGTCTGCTATTCCTTTTGGTCAGAGGCAAATCTTGAACCTCTATCTAGTTCATTACAAACTAGCGTTTGCTTTTTCATCCATCCTCTACCCTCCAGAGATTTCGGTCTTCGTTGCCTTAGACTTACTAGAAGTTTTCGACCTCTTCTAGACTCTGTAGGGTTTACCTTGTTGTATCGTTTAGTTGTCTGTTCTTCCTTAGATGCTGTCTATTCTGCGGTGGGAATTGTATTCACACGATTTAATAACGATTAAATATTAAATCTACCCACTTACCTTTTTGGTTAGAGCCTATCAGCCCTATTTGGCTCCCTTCGTTATGACGCAGTTTAAATGACAGTTCACGAGTGTTCATCATAGAAAAACTCCCTCTTGCTCCTTACCAGATTAGGCTTCCAGTAAGGGTTACTTCCGTGGTCTGCACTCCGCCTGTTTCATTACTTACTTGGGCGTGACCGAACTCTATAAGAGTCTTTTACGTGAGGGTAGAGGGTGTGAATCCCCTAGAGGAGTAGGCTCCTCAAACTAAACAACCTTTTCAAGTCGCGCTAACCGTTAACGACAGAGCAAGGGACTAGCTAAGCAGCCGCTTGGTGTCATAACTCAAAAAACGTAGACTTCTAAAGTATACGGCTGGTCAACTGTGGTTTAAGTCTTAGGCTCGAAGCGAGCGTGTCTTTAGACCTGGGTCGTTGACCTTATTAAGTAAGAAAGGTTTTCTTTTTGGATGTTAGTTTGGGTTGGATTTGCTGTTTCGGTCTGGCGACCCCAGCTAATAATAGCTTGAGATGCGCTGCTGTTGCAGCAGCCCAGAGAGAAACCATCCATAACTGCGAGCGCAGCAGCCGTCTCTACTTCCTGCTTTACTAGCCCGTAGGCGGATTCTAGTCCACAGGCATCAATGTAGGTCGAGCTGACCTTACTTTTGATGAAAACATTACACGAGGTTGGTGTGTCAAACTGTATTGAGCTTTATCTTTTAAGATTTAGCTGAATACGGCATTTAAGACCAAACAGATTAATGGGACACTCATGTTAACTTATGTTAACACAAGAACGGCAATCGATGGGGAATCGATCGCCCAAGAATACCGTCCCCCCAGTGGCCAGTTCCGGTTAGCCTAATGTATAGAGATAGTTTTATAGAGAAGTTTGCCTTATGTACACCCAAAACCAAATGCAATGGGTCAGCGCTTTATCAACCCGTCCCTCTTTGGAATCCGCCCTCAAAGAAGTTATAGAACAAGCCGATCGCGACCTAGAAGGCCCGGCTGATTTAGCGCTGATATTTATCTCGTCTGCCTTTGCCAGCGAGTATTCTCGGCTGATGCCTTTACTCCGAGAACTGCTGCCAGTGCCCGCGATCTTGGGCTGTGGCGGGGGAGGAGTCATCGGCACGAACCGGGGCGGCATCACCGAAGAAGTCGAGGGATCTCCCGCAGTCAGCCTCAGTCTGGCCCATTTGCCGGGAGTGAATGTCAGAACTTTTCACGTCGGTGCAGAAGAACTGCCCGACTTAGACAGTCCCCCGGATACTTGGGTGGATCTCTTGGGCGTGCCGGCCCAGGAAGAACCGCAGTTCATCATCTTGGCAGACCCCTTTTCCGCAAAAATTAACGATTTGCTGCAAGGGCTAGATTATGCCTATCCGGGCGCGGCAAAGGTAGGGGGGCTCGCCGGGGGGGACGGTGCGGGCAGGGGCGCGGCGCTGTTTTGCGACTATCAGCTTTACCGAGAAGGGACGGTTGGGGTAGCTTTGAGCGGCAATATAGTTTTGGAAACGATCGTCGCTCAAGGCTGCAGGCCGATCGGGCATCCTTATCGGGTGACGGAAGGAGAGCGGAATATTTTGCTCAAACTCGAAGAACAAACCGACGATACGGGCAGCGCGGGCATCGAGCGATCGCCCTTAGAGGCGTTGCGAGAGTTAGTTCAAACTTTGAGCGAAGAAGACCGAGAATTAGCGCAGCACTCGTTATTTGTAGGCTTAGTCAGCGATGAATTCAAGCTGACATTAGAGCCGGGAGATTTTTTAATCCGCAATCTGTTGGGAGTAGATCCGAAAGTGGGGGCAATTGCGATCGGCGATCGAGTCCGTCCCGGACAGCGCATCCAATTTCACCTGCGGGACGCGCGAACCTCCGCAGAAGACCTAGAAATGCTGCTCGATCGCTATCAGCGGGCCGCCGAGTACAGTGGTACCTCCAGCGCCGGCGCCTTGATGTTCTCTTGTCTGGGGCGCGGTGAAGGGCTTTACGGCGAATCGAACTTTGACTCCCGACTGTTCGGCCGATACCTCAAAAACATCCCGCTGAGCGGCTTTTTCTGCAACGGCGAAATCGGCCCAGTCGGCGGCAGCACATTTCTGCACGGCTACACCTCTGTATTCGGGATTTGCCGCCAAAATTCATAATTTGTGAACGGTTGGCTGTTGACTGTTGACTGTTGACTGATGACTGTTGACTGTTGACTGTTAACTGGGCTCTCCTGAGTTTATGGTGTAAAATGTACCTACTAATACATTTACCGTTATGAGCTTCCATCTAGACTATCTATTAGCCTTGCCTGGAGTCAGGGTTGAAACTTGTACTCAAGTTGAGGGAAAAATTTTCTTGGGACTGAGCATTTCATCAGAAGGAATTGTTTGTCATCATTGTAACAATCCTACCGAAAAACTGCATCAAAATCGACCAATTTTAGTAAGAGATTTGTCGGTTTTTGGTCGTCCTGTATATCTAAAAATCCCACGACGGCAGTTTTACTGTCCTTTTTGTCAACGGTATCCCACAGAAAAATTAGATTTTTTGGACGTTAAAAGACGGCATACTCAACGATATGAACAAGATATTTATGAGCGTGTCAAACAATCGAGCATGGAGCAAATTGGACGAGAAGAAGGACTGAGTTATGACGAAATAAAAGGAATATTTGAGCAGGTAAACACCCTCAAAAAAAAACCGAATTGGCAACGGGTTAAACGAATTGGTCTCGACGAGATAAGTATGCGCTCATGTCAAGGAAATTTTGTGACTGTTGTGAGTGACCTGGGCGAAGGTAATTTAATTGAGATGATTGATTCTCATCGCTGTGAAGAAATCATTGAAGTCCTTATAGAACAACCAATTGAAGTTCGTAAACAAGTTGAGGAAGTGAGTGTTGATATGTGGGGAGGATTCCCTAAAGTTATCAAAAAAGTATTCCCAAACGCCAAAGTTATTATTGATCGTTTTCATGTAATGAAAGTAGTTAACAAAGACGTAAATAAGTTACGTAGAGCAGCCGGAATAACAGACAGGCAAAGTAAAAATTTATTATTAAGTAATCGAGTAAATTTGAATCAAGAGCAGATTTATAAATTAGAATTAATACTAGAAAAATCCGAATGTTTGCGAATTGCGTATGAGATGAAAGAAAAATTTAGAGAAATATATGAGACTAATTTGACGGTCAAAGAAGGGCAGACAAAAATCAAAGAATGGCTAAATCATGCACAAGTATTTTTTAGAGAATCTGCATCAACAATTGAGAATCATTTTGAGGGTATTTGCAACTACTTTCTTCATCGCACCACAAGTGGAGTCA
>NZ_JAUBOX010000150.1:0-8875 GCF_036700445.1 Microcoleus sp. T3_B1 | reverse complement strand
GAGGCTCTTTCTGCCCATTCTTGTGACTACTTTCCTATGCCTGACCTCATTCCCGAATTTCAGACCTGAATCCTTACGCTCAAACAAATGGTCTGAGGCTAAATCAATCCTTTACAACACTTACCTTGAGGTAAATTATGGCTGTCAATCATAACGTTCCGTATTTCAGTCAATATGATAACGGAATTGAACCCTGGCGCACTTGCGGTGCTACAAGTTCGGCAATGTGTCTGAAATACTTTCAAGTTGCAGATTTAGGCCCCTTTGCACAGTACGAAGATGATGTTAAAAAACGTTTCGACAGGCTGGGAATCGATCACGGTTCTCCCGATGGCATCAAAAGATTGTTAGAGGGTTTGGGGTTGAGAGATGATTTGACATTGAAAGGGAGTCTTTCAGACATCACTCGCTCTCTCGATTCTGGCGAGATATGTATATTGCACGGTTATTGGACTGTTCCGGGTCACATTCTAGTTATTCGCGGTTATAACGACAAGGGTGACTTTTTTGTGAACGATCCAGCCGGAGAGTGGTTCTACGCAGGCTATCGGAAAAATTCCCCATCTTCACCAGATAACAAGGGCGAAAACAAGTTATACAGTCGTAAATTGATATCCTCCGCTGGCAATGCTTTTAGTTTGCGTGAAGCTTTATCTTTTTATGACAATTGGGACAGTAGCAAAATTGACTCTACTGCAACAATGTGGCTGCATCGAATTTCTAAATAACTCTCAAAATTTACTGGTTGGCGATTGATATCGCCTCGGATGAATCGCCCATAAAAAAGGTTTGTAGTGAGGACTTTAGTCCGCATTTTTCCCAAATCTGTAAGAAAGGACGCTCAGTCCTTACTACAAACATCATTACTACTTGGAGCTGTGAATATGAAGATTGAAAAAGTTGAGTTACAAATTAATGACGGGATTATTGATACCCCTCACCTGATTGATGAAGTCGAAATCCTGCAAAGGCGCTTGAAAGATTGGGGATTATTACCAAAAGATGCCAAAATTGACGGGCTTTTTGGGTCTGTCACTAAGGCCGCAGTGGAGCAATTTCAACGGATGCGCCCTGCCGATCGCAGCCAATTTGTCCCAGGCGGACTAAAGGTAACAGGTAAAGTCGATCGCAATACCTGGGCTGAGTTGCTGAAGGTGAAGCCAGAAGAAATCGCAATAGTTACTCGCAAACCCAAGATTTGGGATATGCCAGGTGGCTTCTCCAGCGTTGATAATATTTTAGATATTGCTCAATGCATATCCGAAATTCGCCCCTTTGCCAAGAAAAATTTGCCTCTTATCCTCAATCAATGTCTCGATAATGGTGTCATCGATCGCGGGCAAATTGCCTATGTTTTTGCAACAGCCGAACATGAATGCCATTTTGGACGTTTGATGATGGAATTAGCTGATGGGTGGGATTATGAAGGCCACGAAGATTTAGGGAACACTGAATCCGGTGATGGGCCTCGCTTCAAAGGCAGAGGTTTCGTCCAAATTACAGGGCGTCACAACTATCAAATCTGGAGTGAAAAACTCGGAATTAATTTGATAGATAATCCAGAAAAAGCCGCTCTCCCTGAAATCGCTGCCATGATTCTAGTTCGGGGAATGCGCGATGGTAGCTTTACGGGTGTAGGTTTGAGTGATTTCATTGTTGGCGCCGATCGCGATTTCTATAACGCCCGAAAAATAGTGAATCGACTGGACAGGGCTGACCACATCGCGCAGATCGCTGAGCATTACTTCAAAGCCATAGCCTAAACAGAAGTTGCCCCCTCCGTGGGGTAACTTCCACCTACAAATTAAACAATTCGGAGTCATTTTTTATGTCATTTACAGCAAAAGTTGTAACAGCAGCAGCGTGGGGAGCCAGACAGCCAAAATCTGGAACATTTCCTTTTCAAATGACTATTCCCCGCTATGTCATCGTCCATCATACAAACAACCCAAACCCTCCCGACGATGCCTCAAGAGGCACGCTTGAAGGAGCGATTAAGTTAGCGCGAAACATTCAAAACTTTCACATGGATGATAATGATTGGTCGGACTCAGGACACAACTTCTTAAATACAACCGGAGGGTTGATTTTAGAAGGTCGGCACGGTTCCCTAGATGCTGTGAAAAAAGGGTTTTGCATTCAGTCAGCCCATGCAGGGCAAGATCCAGGAAAATTAGCCAACGGCAATCAATCTCCTGGTATTGAAAATGAAGGGAATTTCATGACTTTCCAAATGAGTGAAAAGCAATGGGAGAGCCTTGTAGAACTTTGTGTGTCATTATGCGATTCTTGCAATATTAGTCCGCTCAATATCAAGGGACACAGAGATTTCAGCAATACTGATTGTCCGGGTGATTTGCTGTACAGTCAACTTCCCAGTTTGAGAAAACAAGTTGCTGATAAGCTAGGTATGCAATTCACTCCCGAACAGCTAGAAAATGAGTCGCCATTTGTGACTCTACGCTTGGGTTCAACAGGTTCAGCCGTTATAAAACTCCAACAGCGATTGCGCGATCGGGGATTTAATCCAGGAGCAGTTGATGGTGTATTTGGTGAAAATACACAAACGGCTGTAAAAGCTTTCCAGCGTTCTGTTGGACTTGAAGATGATGGAAGAGTTGGTAGCCACACTCGAACTAAGTTAGGACTTAGTTAAGCTTTAATCATTTAGGAGGTTAATCAAATGACACATTCTTCTATAGTTGAGACTCAACCAAATTCTTCAGAACATGGAAAAGAGCTTGCCGAATTATTCCAGGAAGATAATGGGAAATACTCGACAATGCGAGCCATGAGTTTTATTGCGCTGATTGCAGCGATTGTGTTTGGTGCAATAACAATAACTAGCAAAGATTCTGAGGGGAAATACATTACAACTGCTTTTTTAGTTGCTGCTTTCGCGCCAAAAGCTGTTCAAAGATTTGCAGAACGTATGTAAATCAAGTTGAGTTAGATGGATGATGAAAGCAGCAGGCGCATTTGTCTCTGCTGTTGCCACAGCTCGAAATTCTCTATATTTGAGTTACCATCTCTCTCAACGATCGCCCTCACGTGCTCCATCAGCTCGATCGCCAACAATACACCAAACTGCTAGCTATTAGAATGACGATCGCACCTCACACCTTCATCTCCTCACAAAATAACGGGAAATGAAGGTTGCAGGCGCGATCCCTCTTTCTCCTGACTAATGCTAATGACTGATGACTACTGACTAATGACTGCTTTCGGAGTCAACTGACAACTGACAACTATCAACTGACAACTGTCAACTGACAACTATCAACTGACTTTCATTCCTGCCGCGTACCATCAGGCATCACCGCACCCTTTAAATTCGCCCCTTCTAAATTAGTATCCAACAGCAAAGCGTTCCTCAGATTAGCACCCTTCAAATTAGCACTTTCCAGATTAGCCATCCACAGATTAGCCCCCTCCAAATTCGCCCCCTCCAAGTCAGCATTAACAAGAAAAATACCTTTCATAAAAGCTCCTGTTAAGTTAGCATTTCTCAAATTACTCCCTCCCAAATAAGCATCCTCTAAAAACGCATTTTCTAAATTGCTTCCCTCCAAATTTGCCCCTGCCAAATTGCTGCTTATCAGGTAAACCCCAGCCAAATTTGCCTGTTTCAAGTTAGCGTTTACCAAATGCGCGCTCCACAAATTGGCATCTTTCAGGTTGGCTTTTTCTAAATTGACGCCTTCCAGAAAAACTTCGCTCAAATTCGCCCCGGAAAGATTGCAACCTTGACATTCCCTCGCTGTCAGCAATTGCCGGACTTGATGCTTGACTGACGAACGGTTCGCTGCGAAAATTATTAAACCTGTAGTTGCTAAGGCAATAATACTAAAAGTGGCCAGCCCGATCGCACTTACAATTTTCCTTTGTCCCGCGCCTCGAAACATCCGCTTGCAGCCCCTAAAAATATTTCGATAATGGTTCGTATGTATAACCTAGTTCCTTCCTTCCCCTGCCCCTATGAAAAAACAGTTAAAATTTAAATTCCTGACGATCGCACTTATTGTAAGCTTAGCAATAATCGGTGTCGGATGCGATCGCATTTTCAAAAAACCATTTCAACTTCCCGCCTCAGCCCAACAAGAACCCTGGCCAATTCAAACAGGCCTCCGATCGGCCATCCTCCGTGAAAATATACCAACAGTCAACCGCGTAGTTTTAGTACCCGACGAAGCCACATTCTTAGCAGCCATCCAAAAATGGAATCTCAAAGGAAACTGGCCTATTCTCATCGAAGACCAAAAATATGCGCCCATGTTTTTGCAGCGCTTTCAACCCGAAGAAATAGTCCGTTTGCCAAGCATCAAACAGCAACTGCCAAAAAATCAAAAACTCCAGCAATTAATGCTCAACAGCGCAGCAGCCGCCTGGAATGCCACCGATACTCCAACCTTAAAAGCAAAATGGACGCAACTCGGCTGGGAACCCCCAGGAGTAGTAATCACATCAGAAAACGACCCCGCACGATCAGCAGCAGTTGCCTTAGCAGCCGCCCACGGCCAACCTTTAGTATTTGTAGAAGGCAACTTCGGGAAACCCAACGATACCCTCAATAACACACAGTGGAAAACTCTGCAACTAGCAGTTACAAAAGCTGTCGAATCAACCGGATATTTTTACTCTCAACTCGCAGACGCGATCGACACAATAACCATTGTACGCCAACTAGCAGTCAAATATCAATCTCCTGAAAAACCAGACGAACAACTAGCCGTTACCGACGGTTTGGGAAGACACCCCAACGGCGAACGCTGGGCGGCTGTTGGCTGGATTTACGGTTCCGAGGTGCGATCGATCTATCAAGCCATGTGTGCCATATTTCTCGACAGCCAAACAGCCATGCTTTATGACAGTTACCCCAAGGAAGGAAATTGGGCAAAATATGAAATGGAGGAAGCAGCTAGCGGACTAAAAACCATAGGTTTAAATGTCCAAGTAGTGCAGCAACCAGAATCTAGCCTGGAAAAGTGGAGGAGTTTAGCCTCAAAACCGTGGACATTTGACTTAATATTAATGAATTCCAAAGGCTATCCAAAATCATTCCAAGTGGGCAACGGCGACGCTTCAGTTGAAGATATACCAAAACTTCAATTTCCTGCCGCAATCCACATGATCCACAGTTGGTCAGCAGCAGCCCCCGATGACACAAACACCGTTGCCGGAAGGTGGCTAGAGAATGGTGCTTACGCATATATTGGCAGCGTCAACGAACCTTTTTTATCGGCATTTATTCCACCTAAATTAATGGTCGATCGCCTAAAGCGAGGAGCACCCTTTTTAATCGCAGCACGCCAGCTAGAATCCCCACCCTGGAAAGTCGCCACCATCGGCGATCCGCTAATGTCGATCGCCAAACCCCGGCCAAAAATTCCGCCCACTCAACAACCGATGTGATAGTATGCGCGAGCAAGGGATTTAAAATTGGAGATTTGAGATTTCTGGTTTGAGATTTGTGGTTGTTAGGTAAAATCTCCAAGCGCCAATTCTTTAATTTGAAAGTTGTTTTTTACTGAGTTATATGATATTGCGAGTTCAGTGAGGCGATCGACCTAAGCGCCAAAACTCTAAATATAGTTAATGAGGATTATCGCGAGAGTGTATCTAAGTTTGAATGTAACTGAGCATACAATCACGCCAAATCCGCCGCTCCTCAGAATCAGTCATTCCACCCCAGCGGCCAGCCAAAAAAATTTACCCTAAAATACGCCTTAATATAAGTTGTCAATTCCCCTAAAATCACTCAAAATGAAAATAAGAAATAAATTGTAATATTATATAACTTCTCACCGAAGAATTAACCGCTAAATGAGAGCCATCCCTCCTGTGGATCTGCCGCCACCCGGGCCAACCGCAGCAACTCCCCAAGCCTCCCGACTAAGCCCGCTATTCAACCGCCTGCACCCCAGTCCAGAAACCCTCCTGCTCATCCTCTCCCTAGTCATCGGGGGAGTTACGGGCGCAGGCGTCGTCACGTTTCACTACCTCATCCACTTCATCCACACCCTGATGCTGGAAGACTTCATGGGGGCGATCGCCTCGAAAGGCTCTTGGACGCTAGCCTGCATTCCCACCCTCGGCGGAGTCATCATCGGGCTGATGCGGTGGCGATTTCGGGACTTTGGCCCGAATATGTCTTCCTTAATTGCAGCCACCCGCGGGCTGCAAGAACTCTCCCCCCTCAAACCCATCACCAAAATGGTGGCAGCCTCAGTTTCCCTCGGCACCGGCGCATCCCTCGGCCCGGAAGCCCCCAGCGTCGAAATCGGCGCTAATTTTGGAATGCTGCTGGCTCAAGTCTTACAGCTCTCCCCAGAACGGCAGCGCTTGCTCCTGGGCGCCGGAGCAGCAGCAGGTTTATCGGCCGGGTTTAACTCTCCCATCGCCGGAGTGTTCTTTGCCTTAGAAGTCGTGCTCGGCAGCACCTTCGCCACTTCCTCAGTCAGCGTTGTCTTGCTCTCCGCCGTAGTTTCCGCGCTCATCGCTCAAATCTGCTTGGGAGCTCAGCCGGCCTTTTCTTTGCCGATATACGATGTCCGCAGCCCCCTAGAACTGCCTCTGTACATGGGATTGGGACTTTTGGCGAGCGGAGTGTCTCTAGCCTACACAGAAGCAATTCAATTAGCCGAGGCCTGTTTTCAAGGAAAAGTCCGAGGATTTGCTTGGCTCGGACGACTGCCCCGGCCACTTCACCCGATCATCGGCGGGGCAGGAGTCGGCTTAGTCGCCCTGCAATTGCCTCAAATTTTGGGTGTCGGCTACGAAACAGTCCAAGCAATGCTCCAAGATGTTAAATTTTCCTTGCCTTTGCTACTGCTGCTGCTGTTTGTCAAACTGGCGATGACCGCAATCAGCCTCGGCAGCGGTTTAGTTGGTGGCATCTTTGCTCCGGCGATGTTTTTGGGAGCTTCCCTGGGTTCGGCTTACGGCCTCTTTTTGGAAATGCTGCCGGCAATGAGCGATCGAGTCGCTGGCCCTGCCGCCTACGCAATGGTGGGAATGGCCGCCGTCCTCGCCGGCAGCGCCAGAGCACCGCTGACAGCCATCCTGTTGATGTTTGAATTAACCCGCGATTATCGGATTGTCTTGCCTTTGATGGCAGCAGTCGGATTGAGCGTTTGGCTGGTGGAGTGGGTCAACCGCCGATCGACAGCTCACAGCCTCAACCTTCAGCAAATGGGCGTAGACGTGGCTGTCAATACACCGATCAAAGCCAGAGAACAGTTGCAAGATTGGGAAGATGTTCTGGGCGATCGCATCGTCACAGAACTGATTTCTTGCCCAATTCCCCCCGACGGCGAACACAGGGACGATCAGCCTGTGCTGGCGATCGCCAATGCACATTTGCCGGAAAATGTCAAACCATTACCTGAAACAAAATCAGCAGTTTGACCCAGATCCAATCCCGTTGGTTCGTCACAAAACCAATAACCTCAAAGCTAAATCTGACAACTATGATATTTATCAACCCTAAAACGGATTATGCATTCAAAAAAATATTCGGTTCCTCAGAAAGCAAAGAGATTCTAATTAGCTTTCTCAACGCCTTAATTTATGAAGGAAATCCCACCATCCAAGACTTAGAAATTATCAACCCGAATCTACCACCCAAACTAGAAGGCTTAAAAGATAGTTATCTGGATGTGAAAGCCAAACTCAACGATGGCACTTTAGTAATTATTGAAATGCAAGTGCTCAACGTCCAGTCTTTTGGCAAGCGAGTTTTGTACAATGCAGCGAAAACTTATGCTTTTCAATTGGAAGCAGCCCAAGGATATCGCTTGCTGAAGCCAGTGATTGCCCTGACAATTACGGATTTTGAAATGTTTCCTAATAGCCCGGAATTTATTTCCCGATTTGTGTTCAAAGAAGTCAAGAAAAACTTTACGTATCCCGAAAACAATCTGGATTTAGTATTTGTAGAGTTGCCAAAGTTTACCAAAGGAGAGGAGGAACTTGAAACTTTAGCAGACAAATGGGTTTATTTCATGAAAAATGCGAGAAGTCTGACATCGGTTCCAGAAACAATGGATAGCATACCAGAAATACATGAAGCTTTTAATATTGCGAATCAAGCAAGTTTGAGCAGAGAGGAAGTGGAAGATTTGGACAGAAGAGAACAGTTTATTTATGACCAACAGGGAGCAATTATTAAGGCTGTTCAAGACGGCATAGAACAAGGCATAGAACAAGGCATAGAACAAGGCATAGAACAAGGAAAGCGAGAAGAAAAGCTGGCGATCGCGCGACAATTACTTTCACAGCTAGATAATGCCACGATCGCCCAAGTTACGGGGCTTAGCGTTGAGGATGTGCAAAATTTGCGGGGAGATTCTTAACCCCTTCCTACGAGCATAATTTACTGTACTGATTGAATTCATACCTACGGAAAAATTTATAACCATGATATTTATCAACCCGAAAACCGATTACGCCTTCAAAAAAATCTTCGGTTCCTCAGAAAGCAAAGAGATTCTAATTAGCTTTCTCAACGCCTTGATTTATGAAGGCAATCCCACAATTCAAGACTTAGAAATCATCAACCCGAATCTACCACCCAAACTAGAAGGCTTAAAAGATAGTTATCTGGATGTGAAAGCCAAACTCAGCGATGGCACTTTAGTAATTATTGAAATGCAGGTGCTCAACGTCCAGTCTTTTGGCAAGCGAGTTTTGTACAATGCAGCGAAAACTTATGCTTTTCAATTGGAAGCAGCCCAAGGATATCGCTTGCTGAAGCCAGTGATTGCCCTGACAATTACTGATTTTGAAATGTTTCCTAATAATAGCCCGGAATTTATTTCCCGATTTGTGTTCAAAGAAGTCAAGAAAAACTTTACGTATCCCGAAAACAATCTGG